>NZ_BBSK01000084.1:0-173134 GCF_001319805.1 Burkholderia sp. E168m22 | reverse complement strand
GACGCCGCGCGCTGGTCGGCGCGTACGATGCGCTTCGCGGGCCAGGATCTGCTCGCGATGTCCGCGAGCGAACGCCGGCGCCTGTGCGGCAGCCAGATGGGGATGATCCTGCAGGACCCGAAGTATTCGCTGAACCCGGTGATGACCGTCGCGAAGCAGATGGGCGAAGCGTTCCGGCGGCACGAGCCGGGTTTGCGCGGCCGCGCGCTGCGCGAGCGGATCGTCGAGGCGCTCGCGGCCGTGCAGATCCGCGACCCGGCGCGCGTCGCCGATGCGTATCCGCACGAGCTGTCGGGCGGCATGGGCCAGCGCGTGATGATCGCGATGATGGTGTCGACCGGCCCGCGCCTCCTGATCGCCGACGAGCCGACCTCCGCGCTCGACGTCGCGGTGTCGATGCAGGTGCTCGCGGTGCTCGACGCGATGATCGCGCGGCACGACACGGGCCTGATGTTCATCAGCCACGACCTGCCGCTCGTGATGTCGTTCTGCGATCGCGTCGCGGTGATGTATGCGGGCCGCGTGGTCGAGACCTGCGCCGCGCGCGACTTGCGCGATGCGACGCATCCCTATACGCGCGGGCTGCTCGCGGCGAACCCGCCGCTCGCGAACCCGCCCGACGAACTGCCGGTGCTGCGGCGCGATCCGGCGTGGCTCGACGCCGCCGTGCCCACGCCGAGCTCACACGACCCGCAGGAGGCCGCACGATGATCGACGTCGATCACGTATCGATCCGTTTCCCGACCCGCACGGGTCACGTCGACGCCGTGCGCGACGCGAGCTTCGCGGTGCGCGACGGCGAAGTGTTCGGGCTGGTCGGCGAATCGGGCTCCGGCAAGTCGACGCTGCTGCGTGCGCTGACGGGCCTCGTGCCGCTCGCGTCCGGCAGCCTGTCGATCGATGGCCGTCCGGTCGGCGGCACGCCCGATCGCGCGTTCCGCCGTCACGTGCAGATGGTGTTCCAGGACCCGTACGCGTCGCTGCATCCGCGCTTCACGGTCGACCAGACGCTGCGCGAGCCGCTGTCGATCCATGCGATCGGCGACGCCGATGCGCGGATCGCCCGCGCGCTCGCCGAGGTCGGCCTCGGCCCCGCGTTCCGCTTCCGCTACCCGCACCAGTTGTCGGGCGGCCAGCGGCAGCGCGTGGCGATCGCGCGCGCGCTGATCGTCGAGCCGCGCGTGCTGCTGCTCGACGAGCCGACGTCCGCGCTCGACGTATCGGTGCAGGCCGAGATCCTGAACCTGCTGCGCCGCCTGCATCGCGAACGCAACCTGACGATGATCCTCGTCAGCCACAACCTCGCGGTGATCGGCTTCCTGTGCCAGCGCGTCGCGGTGATGCAGCACGGCGAGATCGTCGAGCAGTTGCGGATCGAGGACGTGCGGGCCGGGCAGGTCGCACGCGACTACACGCGTACGCTGCTGAACGCGACCGAAGGCTATCGCCGCCTCGACCCGGTTGCCGACGCGCCTGCCAAGTGACATCCGCCGGACGCGAACGCATGCGATACTGCGCACGCCACGCGCCGGCTTGCCGCCGCATGGAACCCTCGTGCATCGCACGGGTCAACTTCCTTTCGTCAACAGCACAGCTATAGGGAGGCATTCATGCTGCAATTCATCGAAACCCTGGTGGTCGGGCTCATCGTCGGCCTCCTCGCCCGCGCACTCAAGCCGGGCGACGACAAGATGGGCATCCTGATGACCGTCGTGCTCGGCGTCGTCGGCTCGCTGGTGGCCGGCTATGTCGGCCGCGCCGCCGGCTGGTATGCGCCGGGCCAGGGCGCCGGCTGGATCGCGTCGATCATCGGTGCGATCGTGCTGCTCGTCGTCGTGGGTGCGATCCGCAAGCGCGCGGGCTGAACCCCGCACGCCCCGCTTCACGGCAAAACGGCCGCTCACTCACGAGCGGCCGTTTTGTTTTCCGGACGATGCAAACCGTTGCCGGCACAACGATTACGGCGATCGTTCGTCATGCGATCTTATGCCACCCGGCGTTTCCCCGACTTGCGGATGCGCAGATCCGGCCTACATTGGTTGAAGCACCACGCGGTCATTTGCTTATTACCGATATTTTCGTTTTTTGATTCAAGAGGTCCGATGGTTTTGCCGTTTACGCAGATAGCATCGTAGCGTTGACGGACTGCCACCCGAGCGGCCCCGCTGCGACGCGCTTCCTCTCTGGAGCCTGTCATGAAGCATCGTGTGTTCGCCTCGTTCGCCCTGGCTGCCTCGCTTCTGGCCTCGTCCTCGTCGTTTGCCGCCGGCGCGTCCGGCATCATTTACTTCTCCGGCATGATCGTCGAGCCACCCTGCTCGTTCGCGCTCGACGCCAATGCGGCGCAGGCACACGTGCGCCCCGACTGCCCGCGCCCGGCCGCCGGCCAGATCGCGTTCGTCGACGCGGCGACGCAGCGTTCGCTGAAGACGGCGCTCTTCACGCAGGCCTCGCGCGCAATCGTTTTACCTGACCGTCCGGGCAACGACCATGCACCGATGATCGCCGTCGTGACCTACCAGTAAAGCCCGCCGCGGCGCCGCGCGTCAGTCGCGATGGCGCGCGATCCAGTCGCTGAACGCGCGGATCTTCTGCTGGCTGCCGAGGTTCTCGGGGTAGACGAAGAAGTAGCGTGCGCCGGTTTCGAGCACGATGTCGAACGGCCGTTCGAGTCGGCGCGCGCTGACGTCGTCGTCGACGAGCGTCACGTCGCCGATCGCGACGCCGAAGCCCTGCATCGCCGCGTTCGTCGCGAGATCGAGCGTGTCGAACGTCGGTCCGCGCGCGGGATCGACGCCGCGCTCGCCCGCATGGTCGAGCCATGCACGCCAGTCGCGGTGGTCGCGCGTCGGATGCAGCAACGTATGGCGCGCGAGATCGCCGACCGCGCCGAGCGGCAACGCCTGCCGCAACTCGGGTGCGCACACGGGTGTCAGCCGTTCGTCGAACAGCGGCAGCGCGACGACGCCGGGGCCCGGCGACGTCCCGTAGACGATCGCCGCATCGAACGGTTCGCTCGAGAAATCGACGACGTGCTGCCACGCGGTCGTGATCTGCACGTGGAGATCGGGATGTTCGCCCTGGAAGCGCATGATGCGCGGCAGCATCCAGCGCATCACGCAGGTCGGCACCTTCAGCGCGAGATCGGTGCGCTGCCGCGTGAGCTTCATCGAGATGTCCTCGATCCGCGCGAAGCTCTCGTCGACCACCGGCAACAGTTGCTCGCCTTCCGCCGTCAGCGTGAGGCCCTTCGCATGCCGCTTGAACAGCGGAAACCCGTAATGCGCCTCGAGCGTCTGGATCTGCCGGCTCACCGCGCCCTGCGTGAGGCACAGCTGCTCGGCCGCGCGCGTGAAGCTGCGGTGGCGAGCCACCGTCGAGAAGATCTGCAGCGCGTGCAGGGGCGGAAGTCGGCGCATGGCGAACGGGAAACGGAAAACGGCGCGGAAGGACCGCGCGCCGGCGTCGGCGCGCGCTGACCGACACGATAAGCCAAACGCCGGCTTTGCGCGAGACGCCGAAAATTCAGGTCGTCGCGGTGAGCGCGCCCGCCGCGATGCGCGCCGCCGACGCGACGACGTCCGCGCGCGCCGCGGCATCGGCCTGCGGCTGCGTGAACGACACGGCCATCACGATCGGCGCGCGCGACGGCGGCCACAGCACCGCGATGTCGGTCGTCGTGCCGTAGCCGCCGGTGCCGGCCTTGTCGGCGACGCGCCAGCCGGGCGGCACGCCCGCCGCGATGCCGGTCGCCGCGCGTGCGCCGCCCGCCATCCATTCCGTCAGTTGCGCGCGCTGCGGTTCGCGCAGCGTGTCGCCGAGCAGCAGCCGCTGCAGCGTGTCGACCATCGCGACCGGCGTCGACGTGTCGCGCTCGTCGCCGGGCGCGGCCTTGTTCAGCTCGGGTTCCCAGTGATCGAGGCGGAAGGTGGTGTCGCCGCTTTCGCGCGCGAACGCCGTGACGGCCTGCGGACCGCCGAGCACGCCCATCAGCAGGTTGCCCGCGCCCTTGTCGCCCGACTGCAGCATCGCCGCGCACAGCTGCGCGATCGTCATGCCGGTGTCGACGTGGCTTTCCGTAATCGGCGAGCCCGACACGATTTCATAGCGGCGGTACAGGATACGGCGCGGCAGCAGCGACGCGTCGAGCGAGCCGCGCGCGAGCATCGCGGCGGCGGCCATGACCGCATACGTGCCGCACAGCGGGAAGCGTTCGCGCGCATGGTGCGCGATGCGCACGCCGTTCGACGTATCGAGCGCGGCGACGCCGAGCCGCCCGTTCGAGGCTTTTTCGAGTGCGGCGAGTTCGGCCTGGGCAGTATGGGCGCGCCCCTGGTCGGCGACCGGCGCGGACGTGCACGCGGCAACGAACGGCGCAGCCACGGCGGCAAGCAACAGCGAGCGGCGAGTCGGAGAATGTTCCATGGATGAGATCTGTTCTGTCGGAAACGGTGGCGCGAAGCAACGCGGCCGCGCATCGGCGACGCGCGACCGTTCACGCCGACGGCCGGCCCGCGACGGCATTCGCCGCGCTTCCCCGAAAGACGCCCGTCGGCCCCGCGATAGCGGGATTCGCATGAACAAACCTTAGCGTAGCAGTGACCGCCGTCGCGTTCCAGCGAAACGGCCGCGCTTCACCCTTGCGACGAAGGCAGGTACGGCATCGGATTCACCGGCTTGCCGTCGCGTCGCACCTCGAACAGCAGCGCGACGCGCGAGTTGTCGAGGTCGCCCATCTCGGCGATCGCATCGCCCTGATGCACGATGTCGCCCGTCTTCACGAGCAGCTTGCGGTTGTGCGCATAGGCGGTCAGGAAGTCCGCGTTGTGCTGGACGATGATCAGGCTGCCGTAATCGTTCAGGCCGGTGCCTGCGTACATCACGCGGCCGTCGGCCGCGGCGCGCACCGGGTCGCCCGGCCGGCCGGCGATCTGGATGCCGCGGTTCTGTCCGGGCTTGAACCCGTCGACGATCTTGCCGGTTGCCGGCCACTTGAGCGCGACGCCGCCCGCATGGCGCTTCGTTTCCTTGACGACCTGGCGATCGCTCGCGGTCGATGCGCCGGCCTGCGAAGTGGCCTGCGCGGTGGTCTGCGAGTTGCCCTGACTACTCGCCGCGCCATTACTCGCGACAATCTGCGTGCCGGCCGCGCCCGCGGGCGGCAGCGGCTGCTGCTTGACGATGCGCAGTACCTGCCCCATGCGCAGCCTGCCGTTCGCGGCCAGCTTGTTCCAGGTGCGCAAGTCGGCCACGCTGCAATCGTTCGCGGAGGCGATGCCAGTCAGCGTGTCACCGCGTTTCACGACGTACTTTTGCGCGACGAGAATCGGTGCGGCCGGCATCGGCGCGGCCAACTGCGCGGCAGGCGGGCTCGTATCAGCGGGTTTTCCCGCCAGCGTGTCGCTCGGCGGAACGGACTGCGTACTTGCACAACCGGCCATGACGAGCACGGCGGCCAGGCCCGACAGCCACGCCGCCTTAGGGTGAATCTCGCGCGTTTTCATGGACGATCCGACTCCGGTTTGACAATCTTTCAAGCATCTCAAAAACGGAACGGCCGACGTGTAACCGGATGCAAACAATGATGACAAACGATCACGGACCGGATGCCGGCCGGCATTCGCTACCGGTAATACGGTCCGACCCGGAAAAACTTGATGGTCTTTTCGCTGAAGAACGGAAGAATTTTCGTCGTCAAAAACTATGGCCCGCTGATTTCAATAGGCGCGATCCGCGACATTCACCGCAACCATGCGACGATTTCGGCTGCGGCCCACGCGATGCCAATGCACAGGAACAGCAGATGCAACGCGATCTTGAACGACACGCCCCATGACGAATCGATCCGCATGACAGGCTCCCCGGTTGATGTGCGCCCATCATCGGCCGCCGATCGCACCCCGAAAATGCGGAAGCGACGAACCAGGCCTCAAGCTGCCCCTGAGACCGGCGCGGCGGTTCCTGCTAACTTATCGGCCATCCCCACCCATCGCTCCGCCCATCATGCGCTTCGACCTGACCGACCTGCGGCTCTTCCTGAACATCTGCGAAGCCGGCACGATCACGGGCGGCGCCGAACGCACGCACATCACGCTGCAGGCCGCGAGCGAACGCATTCGCGGGATGGAGGACGAACTCGGCGTGCCGCTGCTGCACCGGACCAAGTCTGGCGCGCAGGCCACCGATGCGGGCCGCGCGCTCGAACACCACGCGCGCACCGTGCTGCAGCAGATCGATCACATGCGTGGCGAACTGCAGCAATACGGCCAGGGGCTGCGCGGCCATATCCGGCTGCTGTGCAACACCGCGTCGCTCAGCGAATACCTGCCCGACGCCCTGGCCGATTACCTGCCGAGCCATCCGAAGCTGTCGATCAGCGTCGAGGAACGCTCGAGCCAGGAGATCGTGCATGCGATCCGCAACAAGACGGCCGAGGTCGGCATCGTCGCCGATTCGGTCGGGCTCGGCGGGCTCGAACAGCAGCCGTTCCGCGAAGACTGGCTGATCGTCGTCGTGCCGGCTGCGCATCCGCTCGCGTCGCACGACAAGGTCGCGTTCGACGACATCGCCGACGAAGACTTCATCGGCCTCACCGACGGCAGCGCGCTGCAGGTGCATCTCGCCGATCAGGCGCGTGCGATCGGCAAGCGGATTCGTTATCGCGTGCAGTTGAAGAGCTTCGACGCGATCTGCCGCGTGATCGCGAGCGGCGTGGGCATCGGCATCGTGTCGCGGCATGCGGCCGAGCGCGCGATGCTCACGATGGACGTGCGGCTCGTCGAGCTGTCCGATCCGTGGAGCCATCGGAAACTGACGCTCTGCGCGCGGTCGTTCGACGCGCTGCCGAAGTACACGCGCGAGTTCGTCGCGTTCCTGTCCGGCGGCGCACCGCCGCGCTGACGCGCGCCGCATTCGCGTCGCCCCATCGACATACGGAGGCATGACCATGACCGATACCGATCTCGCCACCCGCTATCGCGCGTATATCGACTGCCTGAACCGGCAGGACTGGACGGCGCTCGGCGAGTACGTGTCCGACGACGTGATCCACAACGACCGGCCGCTCGGCCTCGCCGGTTACCGCGCGATGCTGGAACAGGACTTCCGCGACATTCCCGATCTGCGCTTCGACATCCGGCTGCTCGTGTGCGAGCCGCCGCGTGTCGCGTGTCGCCTTCGCTTCGCGTGTTCGCCGAAGGGGACGTTCATGGGGCTCGCCGTCGACGGCCGCAAGGTCACGTTCGCCGAGAACGTGTTCTACGAATTTCACGAAGGCAAGATCCGCCAGGTGTGGTCGGTGATCGACAAGGCGGCGATCGAGAAGCAGCTTTGAACGTCGTCGAAACGGCGCGGCGTCGCGCGCGGCGGCCGGTGGTCAGGAATGCCTGAATGCACTTCGATTCTTATGGATAACGTTTTCTCTCATTACGTATCGAGAATCGGTTTCCAGGTCACGCTCCGGCCGCCGCTTCAAAGCGCGATTTCTCTCACCCGATGACCATTCGATCAGCAACGAAAATCCTGGCGATTTTCGCATAAGACCGATTTCCCCTCCCGCACTATCCGCTGCCCGCCATTCGGGTTTCTACCGGCGCATCCGATGTGAAAGTTCATTGACATCACGCGGATGGATGCCTAAATTTGGAAAACGTTTTCCAATGCTCGAGCGCGACGCCGGTCATGGCCCGCGCAGGGGGAACGCTTGCCTGCTCGATTTGCGATTCAGGCCGTCCGCCTTCAGGGATCAGGGTTTGCAAGGGCGGCAGCCGGGTACGGGCATCGAGCACGGCATCGGCCACACATGCCCGTGCTTCACCACTATTCAAAACTGGAGACACCATGCATCCGCGCAGCAGATTCGCGCTCGGCGCCGCGCTCAGCGCCCTTTCCGTCGTGTTCGTCAGCGCGTGCGGCGGCAACGACGTGACCGACACGCCGCCATCGCCCCCCTCGTCGACCACGCCCACCACGCCCACGCTCGCGTCGAACTCGTTGCAGGCGCTCGTCTATGGCGCGCCCGACACCAGCGTGCCGGCCGGCACGAACATCCCGGTCACGATGATGGGCCAGATGCGCGCGCTGTTCGACCTGATCCGGAAATCGCCCGATTTCACGCAGGTCGTGATGGATCTCGGCGACGGCACGCCCGTCCACGTGCTCGACACGAACACCGGCGACAAATTCCTGCCCGGCAAGCTCGCGCTCGGCCTGTCGTACATCCTGATCGACATGAAGTCGAAGAACGACCCGCAATACGCGAGCTACCTCGCGACGTACCAGACGATCACGACCGCGATGATGGCGCAGTCGGGCAGCAACTACACGTATGCGAACACGTCGTGGGGCGAGTACTACTACCTCGTCGCGCTGAACAACCTGAAGGCGCACGGGATGCTCAACGAAGTCTTCAGCGACGCGATGCTCGCGACGCTGCAGCAGCGGCTCACCTTCTGCGACATGTTCGGCCCGGATGCGAGCGGCAAGACCAGTACATGCCCGGCGGCCGGCACGCCGATCGACATCGCGTCGCTCAACACCGCTCAGAACTACTACGCGGTGTCCTACGGCATTGCCGGGCTGCGCCAGAAGCTCGGCTGGAGCAGCCCGTCGTTCGCATCGAAGACCGATCCGGCGGTCGCCGCGATGAGCGCGCGCGACGCGCTGCTGTACACGCTGACGAACCACATCCGCAACGACTCGTCGGGCGGGTTCTCCGACGAAGCATCGAACACGCACACGACCTATTACGACCAGGCGCGCTTCGACCGCTACAGCACGCTGCTGATCGGCGAAGTGGTCGAGCGCACGTTCGAGATGGGCAACGAAGCAAACCTCACGCCGGAGCTGAAGGGCTATCTGCGCAAGTCGGTCGACCTGATCCTGCCGCAGCTGAACGCCAACGGCCAGGGCTTCAACTACGGCCGCTCGATCGGCCCGTACGGCGATTCCGCGTTCATGGAGGTGCTGACGGCCGCGGCCAATGCCGGCGTGCTGACCGATCGCGAGAAACAGGTTGCGTATGCATTCATCTACCAGGCCGCGCGGCGCTTCGACACGTACTGGTACGACCCGTCGCTGCCGACGCCGTCGGTGAACATGTGGGTCAAGGGCCGCGGCACCGACACCTATCGCGGCAAGCCGCGCGTGATGGGCGAGAACTTCAGCCTGCTGCACCAGTACCTGTACGTGAACGCATGGTGGAACAAGCTCGGCTTCGGCGGCCAGGCGCCGATGGCCGATGCGGACTACCGCGCGTGGCTCGACGCGCTGCCGCGCTACACGCTCACCTGGTACAACCAGCCGGGCGACGCCGCGCATCCGTACAGCGCCGCGCTGCTCACCGTGCGCGACGGCCGGCGCGTGATCAACCTGAACCTCAGCCAGGCGCCCGACTACGACTCGTACACGCCGTATTACCCGGTGCCGTTCTCCGACAAGCTGATCTACGGCACGACCGACCTCGGCTATGCGCTGCTGGTGCCGCAGGTGACGTACAACGCGAAAACCTACATTCCGGTCACGTACTACAAGAACCTGAACGTGCAGCAGAGCAACGGCCAGGTGATCGTGTCGTTCGATACGACGAAGTTCCGCCTCGCGTCGAAGAACGCCGCGTACACGACGGATCTCGACCTGCAGGTGCACACGGTGCTGACCTTCGCGCACGGCACGGTGTCGCGCAGCGATACGCTGAGTTCGGGCACGCTCGCCGGCAACCTCGCGATCGAGACGGACTTCACGTCGTTCGCGGATTTCGCGTCGACGCAGGCCAACGGCGACGGCGTATCGGTGACGTACGCGAACAGCGCCGCGACCGGCTATGCGACGTCCGGGTTCGACAACTGCGCGCTGTCCGCCTTCGACACGGCGAACGGCGCGACGAATCCGCTGTCGACGACGCCGATCGGACAGTTGCATTCGAACTTCGCGTGCACGACGAAACCGTTCGCACTCGGCGCGGGCGCGACCCGCACGGTCGGGTGGACGCTGAAGTACGCCGATCCGGCGTGAACGGCGCGAACGTCATGCCGTGACCGTTCCCGAAGCCGGTTGCCGAAACCGGCTTCGGGATCATTCAGCGGCCGGAGGCACGTTCACCGCCACCCCGACCCCGCCATATACGCGCCGAGCGCGATCAGCCCGATGAAGAAGCAACGCTTGAACAGCTTCTCGCTCATCACGCGCCGCGCATATTGGCCGCCGGCCATCCCCGCCAGCGCGGGCACGAGCGCGAGCGCCGACACGCCGAGATCGACGGTCTGCAATACGCCCGTCACACGCAACTGAAGGCCGAGCACGATCGTCGACGCGGTAAACGACAGCCCGAGCGCCTGGATCAGATCGTCCTTCGACAGACGCAGCGCCTGCAGGTACGGCACCGCCGGTACGACGAACACGCCGGTCGCGGCCGTCACGACGCCCGTCAGGTAGCCGACCCCGGCCGACAACCATTTTTCATGGCGCCCCGGCGCGGGCAGCCGCGCCGCCGCCAGCCCCCACAGCCCGTAAAGCACCAGCACGACGCCGAGCGCCGCGTGCGTCCACGTGCTGCCGGCCGCGAGCGCCGGCAATCCGCCCGTCAACGTGCCGACCGTCAGGCCGGCGAGCAGCGGCCACAGCCGGCGCAGCAACGCGCCGAACGACGGACCGAGCCACAACTGCCACACGTTGGTGACGAGCGACGGCACGAGCAGCAGGCTCGCCGCGGCCGACGGCGGCATCGCGAGCGTCAGCAGCCCCATCGCGATCGTCGGCAGCCCGAGCCCGATCATCCCCTTCACCGCGCCGGCCAACAGGAAAACCAGCACGACGATCGTCAGCGTATGAATCTGCATGGCAGGCATTCCGTCGTTGAGTACGGCGCCGATGATGCCTGCCCGCCCTGCCGCCCGCCATCTGGCTTTGCCTGAGGCTGGCTCGGGCCGGTTGGCCGGGGCTGTCAGGCCCCGGCGATCCGGCCCCGTGGATCACCCCCGGCCCTGCTCGCTGTCGAGGTGCGCCATCTGCGCGGCCGGATAACGCTCGCCGGCCGCCGCCCCGGCGGGAACCGCCGCTTCGATGCGTTCGAGGTCATCGACCGTTAGTTGCAATTTAGTTGCCAGCAAACCGTCCTGCAGTTGGGTGCGCTTGCGCGCGCCGACCAGCGGCACGATGTCGGCGCCGCGCGACAGCACCCACGCGATCGCGACCTGCGCCGGATTGCTGCGCTTCTCGTCCGCGATCGCGCGCAGCGCATCGACCAGCGCGAGGTTGTGCGCGAGGTTCTCGCCCTGGAAACGCGGGCTGGCCGCGCGGAAATCGCGCTCGCCCTGCCGCGCCGCGCTCCAGCCGCCGCCGAGCAACCCGCGCGACAGCACGCCGTACGCCGTCACACCGATCCCGAGTTCGCGGCACGCGGGCAGGATGTCCGCCTCGATCCCGCGCGACAGCAGCGAGTATTCGATCTGCAGATCGACGATCGGCGCGACGGCGGCCGCGCGGCGGATCGTGTCCGCACCGACTTCCGACAGCCCGATATGACGCACGTACCCGGCCTTCACGAGATCGGCGATCGCGCCGACCGTTTCCTCGATCGGCACGGCCGGATCGACGCGTGCCGGCCGGTAGATGTCGAGGTAGTCGGTGCCGAGCCGCTTCAGCGAATACGCGACGAAGTTCCGGATCGCCGCGGGCCGCGCGTCGTAGCCGGCGAACCCGCCGGCCGGATCGCGCAGCGCGCCGAACTTCACGCTGATCAGCACCTGGTCGCGCGTGCGGCCGCGCAGCGCGTCGCGGATCAGCATCTCGTTGTCGCCCATCCCGTAGAAGTCGCCCGTATCGAGCAGCGTGATGCCGTGGTCGAGCGCCGCGTGCAGCGTCGCGATGCTTTCGTCGCGATCCGCCGGCCCGTAAAAGTCCGACATCCCCATGCAGCCGAGCCCGATCGCCGAAACCTGCGGGCCCGTGCGGCCCAGTCGATGCTTGTCCATATCCGTGTCCTTGCGGTGTTGACTGAATCAACCGGATTCTGAACGCATCGCGGCGCACGATAAACGCGAAACCCCCAACCAATTCATTCGACGATGATTAACAATGGAGCCTGTTCCAATCGCCACGCTCCCGCCCCCGCATGGACCATCTGCAAGCAATGCGCACCTTCGCGCGCGTCGCCCATCTGGGCAGCTTCACGAAAGCGGCCGAGCAACTCCAGTTGCCGCGCCCGACGGTCAGCAACGCCGTCCAGTATCTGGAAAAGCACCTGAAGATCCGCCTGCTGCAACGCACGACGCGGCGCGTCGCGCTGACCGCCGAGGGCGCGACCTACTACGAGCGCTGCGTGCGGTTGCTGGCCGATCTCGACGATGTGGAAACGCTGTTCGAGGATGCCGGCGCGTCGCCGCGCGGCGTGATCCGCGTCGACCTGCCCGAGCGTTTCGCGCTGAACCAGGTGATTCCGGCGCTGCCGGATTTCCACGCGCGCTACCCCGACCTGCGCGTCGTGATCAGCACGACCGACCGCTTCGTCGACCTCGTGGCCGACGGCATCGATTGCGCGGTGCGGGTCGGCGTGCTGTCCGACACGTCGCTCGTCGCGCGGCGCGTCGGCGAGATGGCCCAGATCAACTGCGCGTCGCCCGCCTATCTCGCGCGCCACGGCACGCCGCGCTCGCCGGACGAGCTGCCGGACCACGTCGCGGTCGGTTATTTCTCGAGCCGAACGGGCCGCGAGCTGGACTGGGAATATGCGGACATGGATTCGGGCGAGCTGCACGCGGTGAAGATGCACAGCGTCGTGTCGGTCAACAGCTCGCAGGCGTATCTCGCGTGCTGCCTCGCGGGCCTCGGGCTGATCCAGGCGCCGCGCGACGGGCTCGCGCCGCTGCTCGCCGACGGCTCGCTGGTCGAGGTGCTGCCGGAATGGAATGCGGCGCCGCTGCCCGTGTCGGTGGTGTTCCCGACCGGCCGGCATCTCGCGCCGCGCGTGCGGATCTTCGTCGACTGGCTCGCGGAAACGCTCGGCGGCATGCACCGGGCGGACTGACGGCGGCCGTGCCGGGGCGCTCGGCCCCGGCCCCGGCGCCCGGTCAGAACTTGTGGCGAATCGCGGCGCGCACCGAGAACTGGTTCGACGACGCCGACGGGCCGTCCGTCCCGACGACATAGCCGCCGTCGGCCGCCGTGCCCGTCTTGTCGCCGCCCACCTTCTGCCACGCGCCCTGCAGGTACACGTCGGTGCGCTTCGACAGGCTGTAGTCGGCCATCAGGCCGACCGTGTGGTACTTCGGCTTGAACGAACCGGCCGCCGCATCGTACTTGCCGTCCGTGTATACGTATTGCGCACCGAGATAGAAATCGGGCGTGAGCTGGTACTTGCCGTTGATTTCGAAGTTCTGGAACTTCGTCGCGGTCAGCCCGAGACCGGCGAACGTCGACGCCGGCAGGTAGACCGTCGATACCGGGTTCTTCACGTCGGTCTTCGTGTAGACGACGCCGACCGTCGCCGGGCCGAACGTGTAATTGACGCCGCCGCCGAAGATGCGCAGCCGGTCGGCGACGAAGTTCGCGTCGTCGGCCGCGATCGCGCCCGCGCTGCCGATGCCCGGGTTGTTCGCCTGCAGGTACGCGGCCGCGACCTGCAGCCCGGCCAGCGAATACTGCGCGCCGATGCTGTACTGGCGGTTGTTCGAGAAGCCCGTGCTGTTGCTGAAGCTGTACGTGCCGCCGAACGTCAGGCCGTTCCAGTCGGCGCTCGCGTACTTGACCGTGTTGTTGACGCGGAACGAGTTGTCCGTGTTGTCGTTGTCGAACGGGTGCGAGAACAGCGTGCCGCCCCAGTTGCCGTTCGCGGTCAGCGGCGCGAGATAGTCGACGACCGCATCGTACTGGCGGCCGAAGGTCAGCGTGCCGAAGCGCGACTCGGACAGCCCGACGAACGCCTGACGGCCGAACATGCGGCCGCCCTGGCCGAGCCGGCCGTTATTCACGTCGAAACCGTTTTCCAGCGTGAAGACCGCCTTCAGCCCGCCGCCGAGATCCTCGGTGCCCTTCAGGCCCCAGCGGCTGCCCTGCGCATAGCCGCTCGCGAGCTGGTAATTGGTCTTTCCGACCCCATTGACGTTGACGTTGTTCG
This sequence comes from Burkholderia sp. E168m22, assembly GCF_001319805.1. Taxonomy (NCBI): domain Bacteria; kingdom Pseudomonadati; phylum Pseudomonadota; class Betaproteobacteria; order Burkholderiales; family Burkholderiaceae; genus Burkholderia; species Burkholderia sp. E168m22. The sequence goes on along the minus strand of NZ_BBSK01000084.1, from coordinate 159,024 downwards.
TGTAATTGAAGCCTTCGTCGATCACGCCGTACAGCGTCACGCTGGTCTCGGCAAAGGCCGGCGCGGCGAAGGCAGCGAGCGCGGCGGCAAAAATGACGGGGTGCTTCATGACGGATCTCCGGAGCCGAGGGCCGGGCAGGCCGAACGCCCGGCGAATGTTTGAGCTGTTGTATGTGTGGCCCGCAGGGCGGACGACGCGGTGTGCGGCCGCGTGAGGACAAAATGGTGTCACGTCGTAAACCGTCCGTCCATCGGGTCCGGGGCGTCGCGTGCAAAGCGTTGCGCTCGTCCAACTGCCCGGTTGTGCCGACCGCCTGACCGGGCTTGTCGGCAGCGGCAGGCCGGCCCGCCATCCGCGTAAACCCGATGAGCATCGCATCGGTGGCACAATGCGCATCCGTTCGCCATTTCTTCACGAAGTCATGCTTCACCCCGACACCCGCGCGGCGCGTGCCGGCCGTGCCCGCGGCCCGCGCCGGAAGGCGTTCCGATGACCGCGCCGGCCCGGGCCGGCCGCTACGCCGAGCTCGATTTCTTCCGCGGCCTCGTGCTGCTCGTCATCGTCGTCGACCACATCGGCGGCAGCATCCTGTCGCGCGTCACGCTGCACGCGTACGCGCTGTGCGACGCGGCCGAGGTGTTCGTGTTCCTCGGCGGCTTCGCGACCGCCATCGCGTACAACTCGCTCGCCGAGCGGCACGACGAGGCCGCCGCGCGCCAGCGCTTCATCCGGCGGGCGTTCGAGATCTACCGGGCGTTCCTCGTGACGGCCGGCCTGATGCTGCTGATCACCGCCGCGCTGAACGCGTTCGCGATCGACGGCCCGAACATGCCGACCAACGACCTCGACGGGCTGCTGCACAAGCCGCTCGCCGCGCTGCGCGACATCCTGCTGTTCCGCCGCCAGCCGTACCTCGCGTCGGTGCTGCCGATGTACGCGTTCTTCGCGCTGCTCGTCCCGCTCGCGCTGCCGCTCGCCCGCACGCAGCCGTGGCTGATGCTCGCGTTCAGCGGATCGCTGTGGTACGCGGCGCCGCACGTCGCGCGCTTCTTGCCGACCGTCGAAGGCGCGCCGTGGGATTTCAACCCGTTCGCGTGGCAGTTCCTGTTCGTGCTCGGCGTGATCGCGCGCTGCCAGCCCGTCTACCAGACGCTCGCGCCCCGGCCGCAGGGCTGGCTGCTGACGGCCACGTCGCTCGCGATCGTCGCGGCCGGCGCGTACTATCGGCTGCGCATCGAACCGTTCCCGACCGATCCGTCGATCAAGCAGAACCTCGGCGCGCTGCGGCTCGTGAACTTCCTCGCGATCGCGTGGCTCGCCGCCAAGCTCGTGCACCTCGGCTGGATGAAGAAGGTCGCGCACGCGATGCCGTGGATCGGCACGATCGGCCGGCAGGGGCTGCTGTGCTTCGTCGCGGGCACCGGCATTTCGCTCGCGGTCGATTCGCTGCTCTACCAGGCGACCGAAGGCTATCTCGACGTGCCGCTCGGCCTGACCGCCGACGCCGTCGCGATCGGGCTGCTGTATCTCGTCGCCAAACTCTACGGGCCGCTCGTCGCGCGGCTGCCGTTCCGTTCGCGGCCATGACGCGCCGCGCCGTCACGCGCCGCTGCTACGATAGCCGGCGCCTCTCCTGAAACGATTCGCCATGCGCCGACTCGCCCTTCCGCTCACCCTCGCCCTCGCCCTGATCGCCGGCGCCATCGCCACCGCCCATGCCACGCCGCCGGCACAGGCGCCGGCTGCCGCGCCGGCGGCATCGCCCGCGCCGCCGGCCGTCCAGACGGCGACGACGCCGTCCGCCGCGCAGGAGCCGTCCGTCAATCCGGGCAGCAGCGTCGTGCTGCGCACGTTCCGCTCGGCGTCGCTGAAGCGCGACTGGTCGTACACGGTCTATCTGCCGCCCGGCTACAACCCCGAAGGCGCGCGCTACCCGGTGATGTACCTGCTGCACGGCAACGCGGGCAACGCGAACGACTGGGTCACGCAGGGCCGGCTGCAGGCCACCGCCGACACGCTGATCGAGCGCCACGACATCCCGCCCGTCGTGATCGTGATGCCGCAGGGCGGCACCGACTGGTACGTCGATCGCAAGGAGAAGATGCAGAGCGCGTTTCTCAACGACCTGCTGCCGGAAGTCGAAGCGCACTTCGCGGTGTCGAACCAGCGCGCGGGCCGCGCGATCGGCGGCGTGTCGATGGGCGGCTTCGGCGCGCTGCGCTTCTCGCTGCTCGAACCGGGGCTGTTCTGCGGCGCGATGCTGCTGAGCCCCGCGATCTATGCGAACGAACCGCCGCTCAATTCCGCCGCGCGCTACGTCGGCGTGTTCGGCGACCGGCAGTTCGATTCACGCGTGTGGCACGAACTCAATTACCCGGCGCTGCTGCGCGGCTATTTCGCGCGCAGCTGGCGCGTGCCGATGTTCATCGCGGCCGGCGACGACGACCTGACGATCCAGGCGGAATCGAGCGTGCTGTACACGCACCTGCGCCGCGCGCAGAACCCGGCCGAGCTGCGGATCGTCGACGGCGGGCATACGTGGGACGTGTGGCGCGGGTTGCTCGGGCAGGGGTTGAAGTATGCGCTGGAGTGTGTGAAGTGAAACGCGCCTGAGCGCGCCCGGCAAGGCGGCCGGCACGTATGCGCTGCCGGGCCGCCCCGCTTGCGTCAGACTTCCGCTCCAATCGTCTTCGCCATCCTGAGCGCCAGCGCATACCCGGTCAGCGTCGGATTGACCACCGACGAACTCGGGTGCACGGCCGTACTCGCGATGAACAGGTTCGGGTGATCGTGCGTTCGGCAATCGCGATCGACGACCGAATCGGCCGGATCGTTGCCCATGATCGTCGTGCCCATGATGTGAGAACTCGGCACCCACGCATGGATGTCGTTCACGATCTCGGTCGCACCGAACACCTGCTGGAAGTCGCGGTAATCGTCGAGCACTTGCGACGCCGCTCGCAACGAATAGTCGTACACGTCATAGTCGGTACGCGGCGTCGGCAGCCCGAGTGCATCCTTGCGATCGCTGAGCGTCACACGGTTACGCGGGTCGGGCAGGATCTCGACGTAGCTCGCGATCTTCAGGTAGCGCGCCGCGTCGTGGCGGATCCGCGCATCGAGCGCGTCGCCGACGACACCTTGCGCGATCAGCCGCCGCGTGACGATCTCGTTCGGCACGGTGTTGTCGAGGAAATGCCGGATCGCGCCGTGTTCGCGACGAAACGCGCCGTCGCGCCGCGTGTTGATGCTGCCCTGCTGGGTCGGGCCTCGCCCGGCCCACACCGGTTCGCGCGCGAGCATCGCGATCGCGCGGCCGGTGTGCCCCATCATGTTGCGGCCGACCTGGCCCGACGTGTTCGCAACGTCCGACATCAGCAGCAGCTTCGGAATCTCGACACCGTGCGCCGCGAGCACGAAGGTCCGCGCGGTCAGGCGCGTGCTTTTGCCATCCGGCGTCATGTAGTGGATCGCGGCGATCTTGCGCCCCTCGCCGCGCTCGATCTTGTAGACGACCGCATTCGTCAGCAGCCGCGCACCCTGCGCGACGGCGCGCAGCACCGGGCGATCGCCGGAGAATTGCGCGCCGATCGGGCAGATCGGCGCGCAGTTGTTGTTGCCGGCGCAGGTCGGCCGGCCCTCGTAGGGTCGCGTCGCGCGCGCGTTGGGTTCGTCGACGAAACGATGGCCGATCGTCGCGACCTTTTCCGCGACCCGCTGCGTCAGGTACGACCACGGCTGCTGCCGCATCGGGTACGGCTTCGAGCGCGGCGGGAACGGCGCCCCGCCTTGCCCGCTCTGGTCGTCGGTGTCCGAGCCCGACACGCCGATCTGCTCCTCCGCGAGCTGGTACCACGGCTCGAGCTCGTCATAACCGATCGGCCAGTCGCGCCCCTGCCCATACAGGCTGTGCAGCCGGAAATCGTTCGGCAGCATGCGCCACGTCGCGCCGCCCCAGTGCCAGGTCGTGCCGCCGACGAGCCGCAGGAACGACGGCTTCTGCAGCACCGGGCCGACGCTGTCGATGTAGCGATCGGAATAGCGGCCGGTGGACGACTTCGGCGCCCACGGCAGATCCGGGTACGGGCCGTTGTAATCCGACTTGTTGCCGTAATTGCGGAACGCGCGGACGAGCTCGGCCCGCTTCACCTCCGGCCCCGCCTCGATCACGATGACGGACTTGCGCTGCTGCGTCAGCGACTGCGCGACGGCGCCGCCCAGGATGCCCGCGCCGATGACGATGACGTCCGCGTCATAGGAACTGCTCATGATTTCGATCCTTGTTCGAAGGCTGCTCAACCGGCTTCGGCGGCCGGGCGCGCGGTCCAGTACTCGGGGCGCGCGCGGATGTAGGTCGGAATAACCGTGACGTCGCGGGTCGGCTCGAACATCAGCGCGGTTTCGTAGCCGACCATGCGCGCCTGCCCGCCGTGACCGACACTCCCGGTGTAGAAGGCCTCGATGATGGCCAGCGCCGCCGCGCGCAATTGCGGGGCGGCGACACCGAGCGTGCGCACGAACGTATCGAGCGGCTGCGTGCCCGAGTCGATCGCGACGGCAAGCGCGCGCAACCGCGCGGGGAATTCGCGATCCTGCTCGACGAGACCGTCGTAGACCGACTCCACATAGCGCGACGGAAGCGCCGAGCGACGCGTCAAGTACGCGGCCACACCGGCAAAGTCCCGCAGCGGCGCGGCCTGCGGTGCGGTCGCGGCGCGCGCGATCAGCATGCCGGCCGGCAACGCGACGGCAAGCGCCGCACCGGCCGACAGCTTCACGAGACGGCGACGCCGCGCATCCGGTTCGCCGGTCACATCGAAATCGTTCATCGCGTGCATCTCCTGTCAGTGGGCGGGCGCCGTGCGGATCTTCGCGACCTCCGCCGCGCTCACGCGAGCCCGGCCGTTGCCGAATCGTTCGCTCAGGTAGTTCACCAGCGTCACCACTTCGTCATCGTCGAGTTCGGTCTGGAACGCCGGCATGAAGTAGTGCGTGGTGCCGTTGTTCACGCTCGCGCCGTGCATGACGACCTGCAGCAGGTTCGACACGGTGGCGGTGCCGACCGCGCTGTTGGCGAACAGCGACGGGAAGAAACCGTCCGTCGTGCCGGCGCCCGTCATCCCGTGGCAGCTCGCGCAATGATCGAGGTAGAGCGACGCGCCGGCCGGCGTCCGGCCACCCGCCGCAGCCGCGGCGCGTATCGCGACGTAGTCGTCGGTCGGGCGCCCCTGGGTCGAACGCGGCGCGGTATCGGCGCCCGTCGCGGCGGCCACGGTCGACAGATACACGGCGATCGCGTTCAGGTCGCGTTCGCTCATCCGGCTGAAACTGTGCTCGACCGCCTCCGCCATCGGGCCGGCAGCCTGTGCCTTGCCCGGTACGTTGCCGGTGCGCAGGTACTGGACGATCTGCGCGGTCGTCCACGTGCCGATGCCCGCGTCGCGATCGTGCGTGATGTTGAACGCCTGCCAGCCGGCGAGCGGCGCGCCGGCGAGATAGCCGACGCCGGTTTCGTCGTAGGCCAGCTCCTGCATCCCGATGCCGCGCGGCGTATGGCAGGTACCGCAATGCGCGGCGCCCTGCACCAGGTAGGCGCCGCGATTCCATTCGGCGTCCCGCCCGGGTTTCGGCACGTACGCGCCTTCGCGCAGATACAGCGCATTCCAGATCTTCAGCGGCCAGCGCATGGTCAGCGGCCACGGGAAATCCGGCGCGCGATTCGGCTGACGCACCGGCGCGACGCCCTGCATGAAATACGCGTACAGGTTCGCAATGTCGTCGTCGCTGAACTTCGTGTACGACGGGTACGGCATCGCCGGGTACAGGTTGCCGCCGTCGCGCCGCAGCCCCTTGCGCAGCACGTTCGCGAAGTCCTGCTCCGAATAGTTGCCGATCCCCGTTTGCCGGTCCGGCGTGATGTTGGTCGAGTAGATGTCGCCCATCGGCAGCGGCATCGCGAGGCCGCCCGCGAACGGCTGGCCGCCCTGCACCGTATGGCACGCGACACAGTCCGCCGCGACGGCCAGCGCCTTGCCCGCGGCGATGCGATCGGCCGCCTGCCCGGCCGCCGACGCGGGGTCCGTCGCGATGAGGAAAAACACGACAAGCACGGAAAGGCCGGGCAAACGCATGGACATCGTTCCTGGAAGAATCCGGTGAGAAAAGCGGTTCTGCGCGCGCTTGCGATGCGGCCCTCTATTTGTACAGAGCAACCGGCTGCGTCGCGTGGCCGCACTATATCATCTTCTGTATCGATACACTAAATCGATACAGTTTCGCCGTTCGAGCAATAATCGATGAAGATCCGACGAGCGACGCGCGGTCCGTCATGCGATGCAATGCCGCAGGAACAGGCACGTCGCGCATTTCGACTACATTGCCGAAGTGGCGACGCCATCGGTCGTCGCCTGCCTCCCTACACCCAACCCGCAGGAAATCCAGCCATGTCTGTCTCGAAGAAATTCGCCGCCGTCACGGGCGCCGGCTCCGGCATCGGTCGCGCCGCGGCCATCGCGCTCGCCCGGGCCGGCTTCACCGTCGCGCTGCTCGGACGCACGGAGGCGTCGTTGAGCGAAACGCAGAACGCGATCCGCGCCGCCGGCGGCGACGCGCAGGTGTTTCCCGTCGACGTCACCGACGAAGCGTCGGTCGACCACGCGTTCGCGCAGATCGCGCAACGGTTCGGTCGGCTCGACGTCCTGTTCAACAACGCCGGTCGCAACGCCCCGGTCGTTGCCCTCGACGAATACGAACTCGACGTGTGGAACAGCGTCGTCGCGACGAACCTGACCGGCGTCTTTCTGTGCGCGCGGGCCGCATGGCGGCTGATGAAAACGCAGACGCCGCAGGGCGGCCGAATCATCAACAACGGCTCGATCTCGGCGCACGCGCCGCGCCCCGATACGATCGCGTACACGGCGACCAAGCATGCGGTGACCGGAATCACGAAGTCGCTGGCGCTCGACGGCCGCCGGTACAACATCGCGTGCGGCCAGATCGACATCGGCAACGCGGCCACCGCGCTCACGGAACGGATGACGCAAGGCGTCCCGCAAGCGGACGGCAGCCTGGCGCCCGAAGCGCGGATGGACGTCGCGCATGTCGCGAACGCAATCGTCCAGATGGCGAATCTGCCGCTCGACACCAACATCCTCACCATGACGATCATGGCGACCGCGATGCCGTTCGTCGGGCGCGGATAGCGCGCGCCGCGGCCCGGGGCCGGCCCACGCCCGACGGCAGCGTTCACGCCCGGGCCGCTATCGAACCGCCCCGTTGCGACGACGCTGAATGCCGGCGCGTGCAGGCAGCTTCAGTGAGGCAGGCTGATCGCCTGCCGTTCATCATCGAGCAGTTGCGTCAGCGAACCGTGCAACCGCTCAAGGCTGCGCGGCGGGAGGGCGAAGCTTGCCCAGCCGAGCCCGCTATGGCGCATCAACAGCACCACGCCGCCCTCCAGCGGATGGCGCTCGGCATACCAGCAAGGATCCATTTCCGTCACGAACTGCTGCGCATGCGGCGGACGTTCCGGCACCGCAGGCCGCATCGACGCGCGCAGCAAACTCAAGTACTGGATGACGGCATCCACATCTTCCGGATCGAGCACTGCCGCGCCCCGTTCGATCGACATCAGCACGACGAGCTTGCCGCGCTCCTCGATCATCTTGATGCTCAACGGTTGTGCCATTTCTGTCGTCCTTGCCGCGGTTACGTGATCCCATTATCGATCTCGGTACTCGTCTGCCGCCTGAAGATTTGTGATCCGCGCATGAATCTTTTTTTAGAAAATTTTCAGAAAACGCGCCGCGCCATCGCCTGTCGGGCTCCACTGCTTTCTAAACGAAATTTCATCCGGCCAGCGCTGTTTTTTTAGCGCCCCCCACCCGCGTGCCTTCCATAATGAATTCGCTGCCCGCCCCGGCAGGCGCGGCGCGATGCGTCGACGTAGCCGCTGAAGACGGACGCGCCCCCCATTTCCGGCAACTCCATTCCTCGCCGATCATGAACCAACTGCAAGCGATGCGTGTCTTCACGCGCGTGGTCGAGTTATCGAGCTTCAGCCTCGCCGCACGTCAGCTCGGCATGTCGGCCGCCGCGGTCACGCGCAGCGTCGGCATGCTCGAGGCCCATCTGAACATGCGCCTGTTGAACCGGACCACGCGCAGCCTGTCGCTCACCGAGACAGGCCGCGAATATCTCGACGGCTGCCGCACGATCATCGAGAAGCTCGACGAGATCGAATCGAATCTCGCGCAGGTCAATCGCGACCCGCACGGTACGCTGCGCATCGCCGCGTCGGCAACCTCGGTTGCGGCCGGGCTTGGCGCGCTGCTGTCCACGTATCGCATCGAGCATCCGCGCGTGCGCTTCGACGTGACGACCTTCGATATCCAGGTCGACATGGTGGAAGGCGGCTACGACGTGTGCTTCTGTGACGATCACCGCCTGGTCAACTCGACCTTCGTGTCGCGCACCTTGACGAGCGTGCGCGACGTGATCGTCGCCTCTCCCGGCTACCTCGCGCGCCACGGCACGCCGGTCGAGCCGGTCGAACTGAATACGCACTGCCTGCTGACGGTGTCGAACGGCGCCGCGCGCAACTGGGAGTTCTCGGATGTCGACGGTTCGTCGCGCATCTATACCGGCAATGCGCTGGCGTCGACCAGCAACACGATGGTGCGGATCGCGGCACTCAATCACATGGGCATCGCGCAATTGCCGCATCCGCTCGTGGCCGACGATCTCGCGAGCGGCACCCTGGTGCCGATTCTCGAACGCTACGACGTGAACGGCGGCCCGCGCCGCGTATCGATCCTCTACCCGAGCCGCAATTATCTGTCCACGAAAGTGCGCAGTTTCATCGACTACGTGGTCGATCACTATCGCACGCCCGAGCGCACCGCCATGCAGCTTGCCGCGGCCTGATTCCGCCGGATCGCGTACGCCATGGCCCACATCCTGACGATCGAAGACGATCCGCTGATCGCCGATCACATCGCGCACACGCTGCGTGCCGCGGGCCACCAGATCGACATCGCGCGCACCGGCCGCGACGGCATGGCCCGGGCGATGAGCGCGAACTACGACGTCGTCACGCTCGATCGCATGCTGCCCGACCTCGACGGGCTGACGATCCTCGCCACGATGCGCGGCGTCGGCCTCGATACGCCGGTCCTCGTGATGAGTGCGATGTCCGGGGTCGACCAGCGTATCGAGGGGCTGCGCGCCGGCGGCGACGACTACCTCGTCAAGCCGTTCTCGCTCGAAGAGATGTGCGCACGCATCGACGTGCTGATTCGCCGGCGGCCGCGCGGCGCGCGCGTCGAGACGGTGCTGCGCGCCGGCGAACTGGCGCTCGACCTCGTGCGGCGACGCGCCACGCTGGGCGCGCGCGAACTCACGCTGCTGCCGACCGAGTCCCGCGTGCTCGAATTCATGATGCGCAACGCCGGCCGCGTGCTCACGCGCACGATGATCTTCGAGGCCGTGTGGGGCTGCCGCTTCGATCCCGGCACGAACCTGATCGACGTGCACATCGGCCGCCTGCGCAAGAAGGTGAACCGGCCCGGCGCGGCGCCGCTGATCCGCACGATCCGCGGCTCGGGCTACATGCTCGGTTGAGTGCGCCCGCACCTTAAAACTTGTTTCATCTTTTTTGCGACCCGTTGTTAGGGGCTGCTCCGCAGAATGCGGTCAGCGGTTGCGCATCGGTGTTTTCCCGAAGATGCGCACATCCGGCTCTTCTTCACGACGCTTTTGAACGGAGCAGCACCTCATGCTGAAAATTGTCCGGCTCGCGCTCACGCGGCCCTATACGTTCGTCGTACTGGCGCTGCTGATCCTGATCGCGGGCCCGCTTGCTGCGGTCCGAACGCCCATCGACATCTTCCCGGACATCCGCATTCCGGTGATCAGCGTCGTGTGGAACTACGCCGGCCTGCAGCCGGACGACATGTCCGGACGCGTGATCACCTACTACGAGCGCACGCTCGGCACGACGGTCAACGACGTCCAGCACATCGAGTCGCAATCGTTCCGCGGCTACGGCATCGTGAAGATCTTCTTCCAGCCGACCGTCGATATCCGCACGGCGACCGCGCAGGTCACGTCGATCTCGCAGACCGTGCTCAAGCAGATGCCGCCCGGCACCACGCCGCCGCAGATCCTCAACTACAACGCGTCGACCGTGCCCGTGCTGCAGATCGCGCTGACCAGCAACACGCTCGACGAACAGAAGCTCGGGGATTACGCGGTCAACTTCATTCGGCCGCAGTTGCTGTCGGTGCCCGGCGTCGCGATTCCGACGCCGTACGGCGGCAAGACACGTGAGGTGCAGATCGACCTCGACCCGCAGGCGCTGCAGTCGAAAGGGCTGTCGGCGCAGGACGTCGCGCACGCGCTCGCGCAGCAGAACCAGATCATCCCGGCCGGCACGCAGAAGATCGGCCGCTTCGAATACAACATCAAGCTCAACAACAGCCCGCTCTCGCTCGACGCGTTGAACGACCTGCCGATCAAGTCGGTCGGCGGCACGACGATTTATATCCGTGACGTCGCCCATGTGCGCGACGGCTACCCGCCGCAGGGCAACATCGTGCGCGTGGACGGCCACCGCGCGGTGCTGATGAGTATCCTGAAGAACGGCTCGGCATCGACGCTCGACATCATCGCCGGCGTGAAGGCGAAGCTGCCGCTGGTCGAACAGACGCTGCCGCCGGGCCTGAAGCTCGTCACGATGGGCGACCAGTCGACCTTCGTGAACGGCGCCGTCAGCGGCGTGGCGCGCGAAGGCATCATCGCCGCCGCGCTGACCTCGCTGATGATCCTGCTGTTCCTCGGCTCGTGGCGCTCGACGCTGATCATCGCCGCGTCGATCCCGCTGGCCGTGCTCTCGGCGATCGCGCTGCTCGCGGCCACCGGCGAAACGCTCAACGTGATGACGCTCGGCGGCCTCGCGCTCGCGGTCGGGATTCTGGTCGACGATGCGACGGTGACGATCGAGAACGTGAACTGGCACCTCGAACAGGGCAAGGACACGCGCACCGCGATCGTCGACGGCGCGAAGCAGATCGTGATGCCGGCGCTGGTCTCGCTGCTGTGCATCTGCATCGTGTTCGTGCCGATGCTGATGCTCGACGGCATCTCGCGCTTCCTGTTCGTGCCGATGGCCAAGGCGGTGATCTTCTCGATGGTGTCGTCGTTCGTGCTGTCGCGCACCTTCGTGCCGATGCTCGCGCAATACCTGCTCAAGCCGCACGCATCGGCCGGTCACGCATCGGGCGAACTGGCCGCGGTAATGGACCCGCACGCGGGCCATGCCGGCGCACACGACGTCCCGCCGTCGCGCAATCCGCTGGTGCGCTTCCAGCGTGCATTCGAGCGCCGCTTCGAGTCCGTGCGCGCGTCGTACCGAATCCTGCTGGGCCTCGCGCTCACGCGCCGCAAGCCGTTCGTCGTCGCCTTCCTCTGCATCGTGGCCGCGTCCTTCCTGCTCGCACCGTCGCTCGGTCGCAACTTCTTCCCGACCATCGATTCCGGCGAGATCGCGCTGCACGTGCGTGCGCCGGTCGGCACACGGGTCGAGGAAACCGCCGCCGAGCTCGACCGCATCGAAAACACGATTCGCGGCGTGATTCCGCCCGCGCAGTTGCGCGAAGTGATCGACAACATCGGTTTGCCGAACAGCGGGATCAACCTGACCTACAACAACAGCGGCACGCTCGGACCGCAGGACGGCGACATCCTGATCTCGCTGTCGCGAGATCACGCGCCGACCGCCGACTACGTGCACACGCTGCGCGAACGCCTGCCGCGCGCCTATCCGGGCACCACGTTCTCATTCCTGCCCGCGGACATCGTCAGCCAGATCCTCAACTTCGGCGCACCGGCCCCGGTCGACCTGCAGGTGGCCGGCCCCAACCAGCAGGCCAACCTCGCTTATGCGCACGAGCTGTACCGCAAGCTGCGCCTGATCGCGGGCGTCGCCGACCCGCGCATCCAGCAGGCCAGCACCTATCCGCAGTTCACGGTGACGGTCGACCGCACGCGCGCCGACCAGCTCGGCATCACCGAGCAGGACGTGACGAACTCGGTGGTCGCGACGCTGGCCGGCACCAGCCAGGTCGACCCGACCTACTGGCTCAACCCGCGCAACGGCGTGTCCTATCCGATCGTCGCGCAAACGCCGCAGTACCGGATGACCACGCTGTCGGCGCTGCAGAACCTGCCGGTCACCGGCGCGAACGGTCAGTCCCAGTTGCTGGGCGGCCTGGCCACGATCACGCGCGGGGTCGGCAACGCGGTGGTGTCGCACTACAACATCGAGCCGCTGTTCGACATCTACGCGACCACCCAGGGGCGCGACCTCGGCGCGGTCGCGACCGACATCGACGATGTCGTCAAGGCCACCGCGAAGGATCTGCCCAAGGGCTCGACGGTCACGCTGCGCGGCCAGGTGCAGACCATGAACGGCGCGTTCGCCGGCCTGCTGCTCGGCCTGGTCGGCGCAATCGTGCTGATCTACCTGCTGATCGTCGTGAACTTCCACTCGTGGGCCGACGCATTCGTGATCGTCTCGGCACTGCCGGCGGCGCTGGCCGGTATCGTCTGGATGCTGTTCACCACGCATACGCCGCTGTCGGTGCCGGCGCTGACCGGCGCGATCCTGTGCATGGGCGTGGCCACCGCCAACTCGATCCTCGTCGTCAGTTTCGCGCGCGAGCGTTTGGCCGAAACCGGCAACGCGCTGGCCTCCGCGCTCGAAGCCGGTTTCACGCGGTTCCGCCCGGTGCTGATGACCGCGCTCGCGATGATCATCGGCATGGCGCCGATGGCGCTCGGCCTCGGCGACGGCGGCGAGCAGAACGCGCCGCTCGGCCGCGCCGTGATCGGCGGCCTCGCATGCGCGACGATCGCGACGCTGTTCTTCGTTCCTGTCGTATTCAGCCTCGTGCACCGGCGCGATGCGCTCAAGCACGACGCGTCCCGCGCTTCCTCCCCTTCCGCGTCCGGAGCTTCCCATGTCCACTGAGATCGATATTAAGTCGCCGAAACGGCTGCCCAACCTCAAGCTCGTCGCCACGATCACCGCGCTGATCGCGGTCGGCATCGTGGCGACCGGCATCGTCGGCCGCGCGCACGCGAAACAGGAAATGGCGACCTGGTCCGCCGAACAAGCGGTGCCGACCGTGGTCGCGTACACGCCGTCGACCGGCGGCGACGGCGCGACGCTCGTGCTGCCCGGCCACCTGTCCGCATTCGAGAGCGCGCCGATCCACGCGCAGGTGTCGGGCTACCTGCATGCGTGGTACACCGACATCGGCGCGCACGTGAAGTCGGGGCAACTGCTCGGGCTGATCGATACGCCCGAGCTCGACCAGCAACTGCAGCAGGCGCGCGCCGACCTGCAGAGCTCGCTCGCCAACGAGAAGCTCGCCGCGTCCACGGCCGCGCGCTGGACCCGGATGCTCGCGCAGGATTCGGTGTCGCAGCAGGAAACCGACGAGAAGACCAGCGACCTCGCGGCCAAGCAGGCGATCGTCGCGGCCAACGAGGCCAACGTGCGACGCCTCGACGCGCTCGAGGCGTTCAAGCGCATCGTCGCGCCGTTCGACGGCGTCGTCACCGCGCGCAAGACCGACATCGGCCAGTTGATCTCGGCCGGCGGCGGCGCCGGCCCGGAATTGTTTGCGGTGTCCGACGTCCACCGGATGCGCGTCTACGTGAGCGTGCCGCAGAACGAGGCCGCCGCGATCCGGCCCGGCATGACGGCCACGCTGACCGTGCCGGAGCATCCGGGCGAGACCTTCCGTGCGACGCTCGCCGACACCGACGACTCGATCGCCGACTCGACCGGCACGCTGCTCGTGCAGTTGATGGTCGACAACTCCGCAGGCAAGCTGATTCCCGGCGAATACACCGAGGTGCATTTCGCGCTGCCGGCCGGCAGCACCCACGCGCTGACGATTCCGGCCAGCTCGTTGATCTTCCGGCAGGCCGGCCTGCAGGTCGCCGTGGTCGGCAAGGACGATCGCGCGATCTTCAAGCCTGTGACGATCGCGACCGATCTCGGCACGCACGTACAGATCGCGACCGGCCTCGCGCCGGACGACCGCGTGATCGACAATCCGCCCGATTCGCTCGCCGATGGCGACCCGGTCAGGCTCGCGGCGCCGGCCCGCACCGTCGCATCGGTCGCGCGCGATACGGAGCGTGCGCATGGCTAACCGGCTTCGGCTCTGCGCGATGCTCGCCGGCGTCGCGTTCCTGTCCGCGTGCTCGTTCGCGCCCGCCTATCACGCGCCGCAAACGGCGCTGCCCGCCAGCTTCAAGGAAGCCGGCGGCTGGCAGGCCGCGAAGCCGGCCGACCACATCGCGCGCGACGGCTGGTGGAAAGCGTTCCGCGATCCCGTACTCGACCGGCTCGAAGCACGGGTGGCCGCGGCCAACCCCGACGTGGCCGCGGCCGTGGCCCGCCACGACGAAGCGGCCGCGCTGTTCGATCAGGCACGCTCGGGCCTCTTCCCGACCATCGGTCTCGGCGCGCAGATCTCGAGCAACCGCCAATCGGCCACGCGGCCGCTGCGCGGCTCGAACCAGCCGAACGTCTATGGCGACAACACGCTCGACGCTGGCTTCGACTACGACCTCGACCTGTGGGGAAAAGTCCGCAACGAAGTCGCGGCCGGGCGCGCCGATGCGCAGGCCAGCGCCGACGATCTCGCGTCGGTGCGGCTGAGCCTGCAGGCCAGCCTAGCCAGCGCGTACTTCAGCCTGCGCGGGCTCGACCAGCAGCAACAGTTGCTGGCCGACACGATCGACACGTATCAGCGCGCGCTGCGCCTGACGATGAGCCGGCACGCGGGCGGCATCGCGTCCGATCTCGACGTGTCGCGCGCGCGGACGCAGCTCGATTCGGCCCGCGCGTCGGCCGAGGACGTACGGGCGCGACGCGCGCTCTACGAGCATTCGATCGCGACGCTCACGGGCGTACCAGCGTCGTCGTTCGCGCTGACGCCGGACCTGAACGCGGCGTATCTACCGACGATCCCGGCCGGCATTCCCGCGACGCTGCTGCAGCGGCGCCCCGACGTCGCGGCGGCCGAGCGGCGCATGGCCGCCGCCAACGCGAAGATCGGCGTGGTGCGCGCGGCGTTCTTCCCCGACGTCACGCTCGGGCTGGTCGGCGGCTACCAGAGCTCGGGCCTCGGCCACTGGCTCCGCGCGCCGAACGAGATCTGGTCGATCGGGCCCAGCCTCGCGCTGACGCTGTTCGACGGCGGCCGGCGCCAGGCGCTTACCGACCAGGCGCGCGCGCAACTGGCCGAGAACGGCGCGAAATACCGCGCGGTGGTGCTCGACGCGTGCCAGCAGGTGGAAGACAACCTCGCGCTCACGCATCACCTCGGCGACGAAGCCGATCGCGAACAGGAAGCGCTCGACGCGGCCGAACGCACGTTGCAGTTGTCGATGTCGCGCTATCGGGACGGCGTCGTCAGCTATCTCGACGTCGTGACGGCGCAGACCACCGAGCTCAATACGAAGATCGCGATGCTGGAGCTGGACACGCGTCGACAACTCGCGGCGGTGGGCTTGATCGCCGCGCTGGGCGGCGGATGGTCGACCGATGAAGCCCCACCCGGTACGCAGGCACCGGCCGCGACGATGGCTAGTTCAGCGAACTGAATCCCTTGCGACATGACGAGGCGTGTCGCATTTCAAGGCACCCGTCGCGATGACGGGTGCCGTTTTTTACATCAGCCCGGCCGCTCAGAACTTGTGACGGATACCGGCCGCGACGACGGCCTGACGATCGTTGCCTGACGCGGCCAGGTTGAAGATCCCCGCGTGGCCGAGCACCGCAACGCCGTCCGCACCCGTCACGCGCTGATACACGCCTTCCAGATAGAGGTCGGTGCGACGCGACAGCGCATAGTCGGCCTGCAGCATGAACTGGTTCCACTTCGGCGCGATGCCGCGGCCCGCATCGTCGAAGCGCCCCTGCGTGAACGTATAGGCGCCGCCCAGCGAGAGGGCCGGCGTGAGGAAGTAGCGCCCGTTCAGTTCGTAGTTGCTGAAGGTCAGCAACTGGCCGTTCACGCGGCCGTACGCGCCGCCCTGCGACAGCTCGCGCGGGTCGTTCAGGATCGTTCTGGTGTAGACGAAGCCGATCGCGGCATGGTCGAACGCATAGTGCGCGCCGGCGCCGAACGTGCGCCAGCGGCCGCCGGTCAGCATCGCATCGCCATCGGCGCTGCTCAGCGACCCGCCGGTGTTCTGCGGCGCGTCGACGCCGCCCGGCTGGTTCGACTGCAGGTACGCGACGGCGAGGTCGACCGGGCCGTTCACGTACTGCGCACCGACGCTGTACGCGTTGTCGTTGCTGAATCCGCCGCCTTGATTGCTGAAGCCGTACGCACCGCCGAACGTGAAGCCGCCGTAGTTCGCACTGCGGAACTTCACCGCGTTGTTCATCCGCGTGTCGTTGGCGAGGTTGTCGTTGTCGTACGGATGATCGGCGAGGTTGCCGCCGAATCCCGACCCCGTCGCCGACAGCGGCGCGACGAAGTCGACCAGGAAATCGTACTGGCGGCCGAGCGTCACCGTACCCCACTGGCGGCTCGCGAGGCCCACCCACGCCTGGCGGCCGAATTCGTCGCCACCGTTGCCAAGCTTGCCGTTCGCGACGTTGAAGCCGTTCTCGAGGGTGAACACGGCGGCCAGCCCGCCGCCGAGATCCTCGTTGCCGCGCAGCCCCCAGCGCGACGTGCTGACGTTGCCGCTCTGGACACCGTAGACGGGCCCCGCGCCCGCGGCCGATTTCTGGTTGCTGATGTAGTCCAGGCCCGCGTCGATCGTGCCGTACAGCGTCACGCTGCTCTGCGCATGCGCCGCGCTCGCCAGCAGGCAGGCGACCGCCGCCGGAATTGCCAGATATTTCTTCATGATGGTTTCGTTGGAGTGGATCGGTCTGCTCGCATCGCCGGCCCGGGGCAACATGGCCGCTCGTGCGCGATGCGATGGCGCCCAATTTAGGCAGCGGGCGTGACAGCGCCGTTATCGAAACGGCCCGAAACATGAAACCCGCTTCATCCTAGCGACATACCGGTTTCACGTCCGCCGCGAATGCGCGCCGGTGCATGAATTTCTTTTCACGTTGCGTATGCCGATCCGCTAACGCCCCTCCTCTATGCTTGTCCTCAACCCGTGCACGACGCCGCTATCGACACGCCGCACCGGGGAGATGCCCATCCAATCATCATGAGGACTCCAGACATGAAAACCGCCAACATCGTCGCCGCCGCCATGCTTGCCGCAATCGGCACGCTGTCCGTTCCCGCGTTTGCGCTGACCGGCAGCCAGCCGATGCGGATGTCGCCCGCCGCCACCAAGGACGGCGCGCCCGGCACCCAGGCCGCCGGCCAGTGGGTGCCGCCCTACGGCCAGCCGATCCACGAAAAGACGCGCGCCGAGGTCCACGCCGAACTCGTGCAAGCCGAACAGGACGGGCAGCTCAAATACCTGAACTCCACGCTCTATTCGCATTGATGGGGGCGACCGTGCGGCCGGGCGCGATGCCCGGCTCGCGCCGCCAGCGGCGGCGCCTGTCCCCCGAATGGCTCGCCGTCCATGAAGCTGCTTCCGTTGCTCGCTCGTTCCGCCCGTCTCGCGCTCGTCGCGATTGCCGCCGGCGTCATGTTGTCCGCCTGTGCCGCCGCGCAGCCGGACGGCCCCGGCGACTGTGTCGGCCCGCCCGACTTCTGCATACCGTTCTTCGGCTCGTAAACGCATGACGGGCGCGCTGCCATCGGCAGTGCGCCCGTCAGTTCATTGCGCGGCCGAAACCGCGCGTTCATGCGTCCGGCAGCGTCACCTGGTAGCCATAGCGGCTCACCGTATCGATCCGGACGTCGGGCAGATGCCGCGCGAGCTTGCGGCGTAGCCGCGACACCACGAGATTGACGCTCGACGGATCGACATCCTCCTTGTCCTGCCAGACGTACCGGATCAATTGGTCGCGCGGCACTGGCGCGTTCGGATGGCGCATCAGGCATTCGAGCAACAGGAATTCCCGGCGCGTCACGGCGAGACGCAGTTTGCCGTCCGCGAGTTCGCGCGCCAGTGTCTCGACCGCGGACACCCCTGCGATCGAACGGCCCGCCTCGCGCGGCCCGGCCAGCCGCTGCAACGCCTGCAGGCGTTCGTGCAGCTCGATGAACGAATACGGTGCGCAGAAACACGCATCGGCGCCCGCGCGCAGCATATGGATGCGTTCGCGCGCCGACGCGTCGCCGATCAGCACCACGAGCGCGGCGCCGCCGCCGTCGGCCACGAAACGCGGCAGCATCGCCCTCAGCGCGACATCACCGCCGGGCTCGAACGCGGTCGCGACGATCGCGTCGAAAGCCTCCTGCGACGCAAGGAACAAGCCGTCGCGCAGATCGTCGGCGCGCGGCACGCTGTGCCCGCTTTCCTGCAGCGCCTTGTGCAGCCACGACGCTTCCGGATGCGGCGAAGTCACGAGCAGGATGCGCATCTCAATCGGCCTCGCGGCCGACATACGCCGACACGCGCAGCGTCGTCCGGCCGACCATCATCCCAGCGACCTCGGCCAGCATTCGATCGTCACGCGCGTGCCGGGCTCGGCATGGCCGATCCGCAGCGTGAAATCGTGCACGTTGACGACCGTCGACACGATGCTCAGGCCGAGGCCGGCACCCGCGAGATGCCCGGTACGGCGGCTGCGGTACCGGGACCGCAGCACCGCCTCGCGCTCGTCGGCTGCGATGCCCGGGCCATTGTCGATCACGTCGATGCGCGGGCCGGACGGCGTGTCATGCAGTTCCAGGCGCACCGTATCGCCCGACGTCGTGTACTTGAGCGCATTGTCGAGCAGGTTGCTCAGCGCCTCGAACAAGAGTGCGCGATCGCCGTGAATCCGCGCCACCGGCTCGACGGACTGCACGAAGTGGATCGCGCGGCTGTCCGCGAGCGGTTCGAACAACTGCCCGACGTCGATGACCAGATCCTCCAGCGACAGTTCCGCGAATCCGCCGCGCCGCTGCAAGGAACCGATTTCGGCGATACGCAGCATCGCCCGGAAACGATCGAGCAATACGTCGGTCTCGTGGCGTGCCCGCGAGACGAGACGCTCCAGCACGGCATCGTCGAGACGCTCCGCCCGCTGTGCCGCCTGCGCGAGCAGCGTGTGCACATGGGCGAGCGGTGTCCGCAAGTCATGCGCGATGCCGTCGCAGACCCCCTTTACCTCGTTCATCAGCCGCTCGATCTCCTCGAGCATATGGTTGACGAGATGGGACAACAGATCGATCTCGTCGTGTCCGCCGACCGGCAGCCGCTGGCCGAGGTCGCCCTGCGCAATACACTGCGTGATGCGCCGGACCTCCTTCAGACGCCGCATTTGCCGCACGCTGAGCATCAAACCGCCCACGACGCCGGTGCCAAGACAGAGCAGCCCGCCGCCCACCAGCGCCTGGATGATCGCCGCGCGGATGCGCAGGATGTGCGTGAGGTCGCGCCCGAGCACCAGCACGTCGCCGTTCGCACGCCGCTCCGCCATCGTGCGGACGACCGGCGGCACCTGGTCTCCCGCGATCGGCATCGTGTGATCGAGCGTCACGCCGCTGCGGTTCGGCCGCAGGCCGGCCGGCAACGCCAGCACATCGCCGGCGATATGCGTGCCGTTCGCGGTAAAGAGCCCGTAGTAGTTGGTATGCATCCGCTCGCGCTCGATCCGGTGCAGGATCGCGGCGGCAAGCTGGTCGTCCTGGATCGAATCGAAGTAGATCATCTGCCAATCGATCACCGTGTCGGTTTCCCGCTCCATGTCGTGCGTGATCACCGATGCGATGAAACCGAGCAGCAGCATCACCGACACGGAGAACGTCACGGTATAGACCGACACCAGCCGAAACGTACTCGAGTACCAGCGTCGCGCGGGTGCCGGCGGGACGTGATGCGCGGCCGACGCCGCGGTAGCCGGCTCAGCCAAGGCGATACCCCGCGCCGCGTACGGTCTGGATCATCTGCTTCGCATCGGATGGATCGATCTTCCTGCGCAACCGACCCATGTGCACTTCGATCAGGTTCGTGCCGGGATCGAAGTGATAGCCCCATACGGCCTCGAACAACATCGTCCGCGTAATGGTTTGCCCGGCATTGCGCATCATGTACTCGAGCACGCGGTACTCGGTCGGCAACAACACGATTTCCTCGCCGTCGCGAAACGCCTTGCGCGAGATCAGGTCGAGCTTGAGGGGGCCGACGACCAGCGTCGTGTCGAACGTGGCCGGCGCGGCCTGGCTCCGGCGCAGCAGCACCTCCAGGCGCGCGGCCATTTCCTCGGGATCGAACGGCTTGGTCAGGTAGTCGTCGCCCCCCGCACGCAGCCCGCGGACCCGTTCGTCGACATCGCCGAGCGCGCTCAGCATCAGCACGGGGGTGCGCACGCCGACGCTGCGCATCGTGGTCAGGATCGCGAGGCCGTCGACCACCGGCAGCATCCGGTCGAGCGTGATCACGTCGAACTCGTTGCCGAGCGCGCGGGCCATGCCATCGCGCCCGTTCGCCACCCATTCGACCGTAAAGCCGCGCCCCTCCAGCTCCGTGACTATTTCGTTCGCGGTGATTTCGTCGTCTTCGATCGTGAGGACGTGCGCGACGGCCGTGCCGTCCACGGCCGGCTTGTCAGGCGGGGCGGGCTCGTTGACCGGGGAAGCGGATGATGCCATGTACGATTCTCGTCTTCATCGAAGGGACGTATGCGCTTCGATACCCGACGGCCGAACGCGCTCGTGCAGAGCTTATGCGTGCACGCGTAAAAGATGCGCGCCGGCTTCGTGAAGAAAGTTTCATATCCGACAACATCACGTCCGTGTCGGCTTCGATCCTGGCTTATTTGACATTGCAACGGAGGCTGAAAACGACCCGGCATGCTCGCCTTTGCGACACGATTTCGTACCACGGCTCGCGACGCACGCGAGCCGCCGCGACCGGCTGCGAACGGTGCGCGGCAACGCGCGATCAGCGTGGGTGCGATCGTGTGCCGGTCGCGTCCGCACGATGCGACGCGAGATCACGTGCGGCATCGATCGCACGATCCCGCTGTTCGGCTTTCGCGTTCGCGAGCGTCACATCGGCGATCGCGAGCCCGGTTCCCTGCACCTTCGCGAACGCCGGCAGCGACGCACCCATCAACGCGACCAGCCCAGCCATGATGACCTTTGATTTCATTGCCTTACCCCCGTGTCCACCGCGCGGCGCGCGGCATCGATCGATCCATCGCTCGACGATACGCCGCCGCGCCTAACCATCCGGAAGCACGCGCATGAACGATTCTTTAACCTTCAATGCCTGCGGCAACCGGTGCATGGCCCGAGCCGGGCTTGCCTAAAACATGTTTCATCATCGCGCTGTCGTTTAGCTAGTCCGCCGTGCCTAATCTTCGCCTCGCGACCGACGCAGACACCCTGCCGTACGGCCTCTACTCAACGCTATCCAGGAGCCGAAGATGAATCATCCCGTCCGTTATCTCGTGTGCGCCGCCATGCTCGCATTGAGCGTCTCCGCGCATGCCGGGACGAAGCTCACGTCCGCGCAATGTCATGACTATCCGTTCGTGCATGCGAACGGCCCGGTCTCCCACCGGCAGCTCGTCAACGAACTGAACGAACTGGAGTCCGTCGGCTACAACCCGTCGTCCGGAGACGAGAGCAGCTATCCCGACGATATCGATTCGGCACAGGCGCGCCTGATGCAGAAGTACCAGCACGATTGTGCCGGGGCGGCCAATACCGTCGCGTCGAGCGGCAACTGAATCGTCCGCTGCACCCGTTCTCCGAGTTTGCGCGCGAGCCCTCGTGGCCGCGCGCGTTTTTTCGGGTAGCCTCGACATTCCGTGCCGATATGTCGACGCTTCACGCGAATAAATCTTCATGTCAATCGTCGAAAGATAGAAAACAACACATCGCAAGGCGTTCGATCGTCATGCGACTCCAAGGCATCCCACCTTTCCGCGTGAGATCCCTCGGCGCATGACACTTTCGAATACTGAAAAATAGTCTTTCCATGCACGTTGCGGCGACCGCTTTTCCTCTGCCTACACTGCCTCGTCCGCCGAGATCGCATTCCGGGACGACATCGAAGTCAGCGCCATCCAGCGCCGACTGCCCCACCCCACCGTCAGAGGAACTAAATGAAACGTCGATCGAAGAAACTGCCCTGGTACGTATTCGCGCCGGCACTCCTGCTCGCAGGCACGGCGCACGCCCAGCAGAGCATCACGCTATACGGGCTGATAGACGAAGGCCTCAACTTCACGAGCAATGCAGGCGGTCATCGCGCCTGGCAGATGTCGAGCGGAGACACATTCGGCAGCCGATGGGGCTTGAAAGGCAGTGAAGACCTTGGCGGCGGCGACAAGGCCATCTTCCAGCTCGAAAACGGCTTCAACGTGAACAGCGGCAAGCTCGGTCAGGATTCGAGCATGTTCGGCCGTCAAGCGTTCGTGGGCCTGTCGTCGTCACGGTATGGCACGCTCACGCTCGGACGCCAGTACGATACCAGCGTCGACGCGCTCGGCTTCGGCGGCATCACGGCGGCCGGCAACTGGGCCGGCGACATCGCGACCCACCCGTTCGACAACGACAATACGGACTGGGATTTCCGCGTCAACAATGCCGTCAAGTACGTGACCCCGACATACCGCGGACTCACCGCGGAAGCAATGTACGGCTTCAGCAACCAGCCCGGCGGATTCTCGAACAATCGCGTCTGGGGCGCCACGCTGAACTACCAGAGCGGCAACCTGACTGCGGCGGCGTCCTACCTGAAGCTCAACAATCCCGGGCTCGCGGCGGGTGGCGCGGTCAACAGTGGCGATCTCTTCAACGGCTCGTCGCAGCAGGACATCGGCGTAGCGGCTTCCTACCAGTTTACCCACGTACTCGTCGGCGCCGCGTGGTCCCATGTCGATGTCTACAACCCCGCCGGCAATGCGTGGATCGACAATACCGCCCTGCAAAACGGCGCGACGTGGAACGCTTGGAAATTCGACAACTTCGAACTCAATGCTCAGTATTACTTTACTCATGCCCTCTGGCTGGGAGCGTCCTACACGTTTACCATCGCGCATCTGTACACGTCCGACACGAAATATGTCCCCAAGTGGCACCAGATCGGCATGATGCTCGACTATGACCTGAGCAAGCGCACTTCGCTGTATCTGCAAGGCGCGTGGCAGCATGTCGTCAGCGCCCGTACCGGGACCAGCTTTGACGATGCCCAGATCGTGGACGCGTCGGCTGGCGCGTCGTCAGGGCCAAACCAGATGGTCTATCGCATGGGCATGGTGCATCGCTTCTAACCCGTCAGAGTCCCGCACCGGAACCCGCTCGGCGCGGCTTCGGTGCGGGCGCCGGTGAGTCGATCGAAACCGCTGCGAATTCCCTTCAGGAATTCGCCCGATTACACCCGGGCGCATGCACTCAGCCTTCGTGTGGAATACCTTCGATCGGGCACTCCGGCGTACCAGGCGTTGTGCGCGTGAGCGCTTCGACACGGCGACGCGTGGCGTCCGGATCCGTAATCCAGTCGCGATAGAACCCGAACGGGCACTCCGCGACGCCGTTCACGCCGTCGCCGGAGTTGATCGTGCCGGTGTACCCGCGATGCAGCAGCTTGTATAGATGATTCTGCGACTGCATGTTGCGCCGCGCGTCGCGAATCATGCCGAGCGACAGCTCCGCATACTGCACGCCCATTTCCTCCTCGCCGCATTCGCCGAGCGTGCGCCCGTCGAACCCGACGATCGCCGAATGGCCGAAGTACGAATACACGCCGTCCCAGCCGGTGGCGTTGGCCACTGCGACGTAGGTGTTGTTCATCCACGCCATCGCCTTCGCGACCATCACCTGCTGCTCTTTCGCCGGGTACATATAGCCCTGGCAGCGCACGATCAGCTCGGCGCCATTCATCGCGCAGTCGCGCCAGATCTCCGGATAATTGCCGTCATCGCAGATGATCAGGCTGATCTTGAGGCCCTTCGGGCCGTCCGTCACATAGGTGCGGTCGCCCGGATACCAGCCTTCGATCGGTGTCCACGGCATGATCTTGCGATACTTCTGCACGATCTCGCCGCGATTGTCGATCAGCACGAGCGTGTTGTACGGTACCTTGTGCGGATGCGCTTCGTGGCGCTCGCCCGTGATCGAAAACACCCCCCACACGTTGGCCTTGCGGCATGCCGCCGCGAAGATATCCGTCTCTTCGCCGGGGATCGTCGACGCCGTATCGAACATCTCCTGACGGTCGTACATGATGCCGTGGGTCGAATACTCGGGGAACACCACGAGATCCATGCCCGGCAAACCCTGCTTCATGCCGACCACCATGTCGGCGATACGGCGCGCGTTGTCGAGCACCTCCGCCTTCGTGTGCAGACGCGGCATCTTGTAGTTGACCACCGCGACACCCACACAATCGCGGCTACTCGAAATATCACCATGTCGCATGACGCTTTCCTCCTCGAACACGTACACGTTGACGCCGCGCGCGACGGCCGCTGCTTCCAGGCATCGACTCGCGCGCGGCACACCTTAGTGGCTGATCATCCACGGCCGTCCCGCCGGCCGCTTGAGGCCGTCCGACGCCGTGCCTGCAAGCTTCGCCGCGCCGCCCGAACAGCAACTGCAACCGGCCCGATGGCGCAGTGGCGGCCCGTCGCCGGACTGACGCGGCGCGTGCGCGGCACGCTCGTTGGTCGCGTGTGCGGCACGGCGTGCCCCGCCCATCAGCGCGAGCGAGGGCGCGCTGACGACACGGTCGCCTTGCGCGCCGCAGTCGGGGCAGCAGCTTGGTTGTTCGCGATCCGCGATGCGGCGCATGACGGAGAACGGCCCGCAGCTTGCGCATTCGAAGTCGTAGATTGGCATGACGGCCTCCTGTTCTTGCGTGATTTCAGTGTGTCGCTCACGCCTTCGCGAGATCCGGCGAACACGGCAGATCCACCCCGCCCTGGATGTACCGGATCGGGCCGTCGGCATTCGGGCGAATGTCGAAGTCGAAGATCTGCGTGGGCAGCCACAAGGTCGCGCATGCGTTCGGAATGTCCACCACGCCGCTGATATGCCCCTGCACCGGCGCGCAGCCCAGCAGTGAATACGCCTGCGCGCCCGAATAACCGAATTTCTTCAGATACTCGATGGCGTTCAGACACGCCTGGCGATACGCGGTGGTGACGTCGAGATAATGCTGGCCGCCCTGCTCGTCGACGGAAATGCCCTCGAAAATCAGGTAGTCGTTATAGGTCGGCGTGATCGGGCTGGGCTGAAAGACGGGGTTGCGGATACCGTATTTCGCCATGCCGCCCTTGATGAGATTCACGCGCATATGCACCCAGCCGGCCATTTCGATCGCGCCGCAGAACGTGATCTCGCCGTCGCCCTGGCTGAAGTGCAGGTCGCCGACCGACAGGCCCGCGCCATCCACGTACACCGGGAAAAACACCTTCGAGCCGCGCGACAGATCCTTGATGTCGCAATTGCCGCCATGCTCGCGCGGCGGCACCGTGCGCGCGCCTTGCGCGGCGGCCTGGTCGCGCGCGTCGCCCGCGAGCTTGCCCATGTGCGCGGTGGCCGCGAACGGCGGATTCGCGAGCGGCGGCACGCGCTCCGGCGCAGTGGCGATCAGGCCGGTTTCGCGCGCGTTCCAGGTTTCCAGCAGAGTCGGATCGGGCAGGCAGCCGATCAAGCCGGGGTGAATCAGGCCCGCGAAATTCACGCCCGGAATATGGCGCGAGCTCGTGTAGACACCATGAAAATCCCAGATCGATTTCTGCGCGCTGGGGAAATGATCGGTGAGAAAGCCGCCGCCGTTCGTCTTCGAAAAGAAGCCGTTGAAGCCCCATTGGCTATCGGCCTTCGCGCCGATGTCGAGCAGGTCGACCACCAGCAGGTCGCCGGGCTCCGCGCCGTGCACGCCCACCGGGCCGGACAGAAAGTGCACGATCGACAGGTCGATGTCGCGCACGTCGTCGGCGCTGTCGTCGTTCTTGATGAAGCCGCCGGTCCAGTCGTAGGTTTCGAGGATGAAATCGTCGCCGGGCTTGACCCAGCAGGCCATCGGAATGTCGGGGTGCCAGCGATTGTGCACCTGTTCGTTTTCGTAGGCCGACTGGTTCAGATCGACCTTGATGAGAGTCTCGGGCATGACGTTCGCTCCTTGGGTTCGCGGATTGACATACGGCGCGGCGCGCGAACGCCGCGCCGCGCTCAGACGGACAGGTACTCGCGGATGCGGTCGGTGTCGCCCGCATCGCGCGTACTTTGGTGCACGAAGCGCCCACCCTCGATCACGAACAGGCGGTCGGCCACGTCGAGCGCGAAGCTCAGCACCTGCTCCGACACGACGATGGCGATATTGCGGCTCGTGCGAATCTGGTTGAGCGCCTTGGCGATGTCCTTGATGACGGACGGCTGGATGCCTTCGGTCGGCTCATCGAGCAGCAGCACTTTCGGGTCGGTCGCGAGCGCACGCGCGATCGCGAGTTGCTGTTGCTGGCCGCCCGACAGATTGCCGCCCTTGCGCTTTCTCATGTCGAACAGCACCGGAAACAACGCGTAGAGCTCGTCGGGCACGCGTTGGCTCGGTGCGTTTTCGAGGCCCGTCTGGATGTTTTCCTCGACGGTCAGCGACGCGAAAATCTGCCGTCCTTGCGGCACGTAGCCGATGCCCTTCGACACGCGGCGGTAGCTCTCGTCCTTCGAGACGTCGGCGCCGGCCACGCGCACCGTGCCGCGATTGGCGGGCAGCATGCCGATCAGCGCCTTGAACAGCGTCGTCTTGCCCATGCCGTTGCGGCCCATCACGGCCACGCTTTCGCCTTGCGCGACGGCAAAGTCGATGCCGTGCAGCACCTCGCTCTGGCCGTAGCTGACGACGAGATCGTCGACTTCCAGCATGATGTGTTCTCCGTGTTGTCGTCCGGTGGCGGACTCAGTGGCCCAGGTAGACGTCGATCACGCGCGGGTCGGCCTGCACCTGCGCCATCGGGCCTTCCGCGAGAATCTTCCCCTGATGCATGACCGTGACCTTGTGCGCGATGCGCTCCACGAAAGCCATGTCGTGCTCGATCACGATCATCGAGCGATTGCGGCAGATGCGGTCGAGCAGTTCGGCCGTCAGTTCGCGCTCGCGCACGCTCATGCCCGCGATCGGTTCGTCGAGCATCAGCAGTTCGGGGTCCTGCATGAGCAGCATGCCGATTTCGAGCCACTGTTTCTGGCCGTGCGAAAGCAGCCCGGCTTCCATATCGAGTGTGGCGGAGAGGCCGATTTCATCGGCCACGTCGCGCACGCGATCGGCCACTTCGGTATCCTCGCGATAGGCGAGCGCGCCGAACACGCTGCGGCCGCGCGGAAACGACACTTCGAGGTTCTGCGCGACGCTCAGGTTTTCGTAGATCGACGGCGTCTGGAACTTGCGGCCGATCCCTTGACGCACGCGGCGGAATTCCGCAAGACGCGTGATTTCCTCGTTGCGGAACTTGATGCTGCCCGCCGTTTCCTTCGTCTTGCCGCAGATGAGATCGAGCAGCGTGGTCTTGCCCGCGCCGTTCGGGCCGATCACCACCCGCAGCTCGCCGCGTTCGAGATAGAGATTGAGCGAATCGATCGCCTTGAAGCCGTCGAACGACACGGTCAGGTCTTCGATCGCGAGCAGAAAGTCGGTATTGCTCATGCTTCACGCCTCCTTGTTCGCCACGCCGAGCAGCCGCCGCACGCGCGGGCGCACATGCTCGTCGTAGAGGCCCGCCAGCCCGTTCGGAAACACCATCACCACGCCGATGAACATCGCCGCCATCAGATAGAGCCAGAGGTTCGGAAAGCTCTCCGAGAACCAGCTCTTGCCGAGATTGACGAGGATCGCGCCGTACACCGCGCCGACCAGCGACATGCGCCCGCCGATGGCCGCGTAGATCACCATTTCGATCGACGGCACGATGCCGACGAACGACGGCGACATGAAACCCACCTGCAGCGTGAACATCGCGCCGCCGATGGCCGCGAGCATCGCCGCGAGACAGAACGCGAACACCTTGAACATCGCGACGTCGTAGCCCGAGAAGCGCACGCGGTCTTCCTTGTCGCGCATCGCGAGCAGCAGCGTGCCGAGCTTGCTGCGCTGAACCCAGCGGCCGACGAGCAGCGCACCGATCAACAGCGTGGCGTTCACGAAATACAGCACGAGCTTCGCGTGATCGGTGCGGATGTCCCAGCCGAGCAGCGTGCGCAGATCGGTGATGCCGTTCACGCCGCCCGTATAGCCTTGCTGGCCGATGATCAGCACCGAGAGGATCAGCGCGACCGCCTGCGTGATGATCGCGAAGTACACGCCGCCCACGCGCCGCTTGAACATCGCGTAGCCGATCACGAACGCGAGCGCCGTCGGCACGACGAGCACCGCGAGGATCGAGAACGGCAACGAGTGAAACGGCTTCCACCACGTGGGCAGCGCGGTGAGCTGGTTCCAGTCCATGAAGTCGGGAATGCCGGGCGTAGTCTGCGTGTGCGTGGCGGCCGGATCGGACGCCTCGAGCTTGAGAAACATCGCCATCGCGTAACCGCCGAGGCCGAAGAACACGCCCTGGCCTAGACTGAGCACCCCGCCGTAGCCCCACGCGATCACGAGGCCGATCGCCACGAACGCATAGGTCAGGTACTTGCCCATCAGGTTCAGGCGGAACGTGTCGAGCGCGAGCGGAAACACGACCACGATCAGCAGCGCGAGCAGCACGATGCCCGCGTAGCCCGACGCGTCGAGCCGCGCGACGCGAGCGCGCCAGCCGGCCGGCGGCGCGCCCGGGCGGGATCGCGGGGATACGGTGCCCGCCGCGGGTTGGATGGGTTCCATGTCCATCTCTCCAGTCGAATGAAGCTGTGAATGACGCGCGTTCATCGACGCACGCTTAAACGCGCCGCACCTTCGACGCGAACAGGCCCTGCGGGCGCAGCATGAGAATCACCACGACGGTGAGCAGCGTGAGCACGCGCGCTATCGATCCCGACAGGAAGAACTCGCTGATCGACTGCATCTGCGCGATGCCGAACGCCGACGCCACGGTACCGAGCAAGCTGGCCGCGCCGCCGAACGTCACGACGAGAAACGAATCGACGATATAGAGCGAGCCGCTCGTCGGTCCCGTCGAGCCGATGGCCGTGAAGGCCGCGCCCGCCACGCCCGCGATGCCGCAGCCGATCGCGAACGTCATGCGATCGGTGCGCCGCGTGTTGATGCCCGCCGCGTTCGCCATCGGCCGGTTCGCGACCGTGGCGCGCACGCGCAAGCCCCACCGCGAGCGATAGAGCGCGAGCAGCAGGCCGCCCGTCATCAGCAGCGCGAGGCCCATCACGAACATGCCG
Source organism: Burkholderia sp. E168m22 (assembly GCF_001319805.1). NCBI lineage: Bacteria > Pseudomonadati > Pseudomonadota > Betaproteobacteria > Burkholderiales > Burkholderiaceae > Burkholderia > Burkholderia sp. E168m22. Next base: position 129,585 of record NZ_BBSK01000084.1, on the reverse strand, counting down.
CTCACCGGAATGTCGAGGCCGGGCGTAGGTTCCCACGAACCCATCAGCCAGTCGGGCAGCGCCGGACTCACCTCCTTCGGCCCGAAGGTCGAGCGGAACACCTGCTGCATGCCGAGGCTCAGGCCCCAGGTGGCGAGCAGCGTGTCGAGCGGGCGCTTGTAGAGATGGCGGATCAGCGCCCATTCGGCGAGCCAGCCCGCCGCGAAGGCCAGCGCGAACGCCGCGACAATCGCGAAGAAGAAATACACGGGCGTGAGCGCGTGCCAGACGTTCTGCGAAAACCACGAAAACAGGTAGACCGTATAGGCGCCGATCGTCATGAATTCGCCGTGCGCCATGTTGATCACGCCCATCTGGCCGAAGATCACGGCGAGCCCGAGCCCCATCAGGAGCAGGACGCTGAAGAGGCTCAGACCGGCGAAGCCCTGCATCAGCGTGATGTTGAAAATATCGGTAGCGGACATCGAACGCTCCTCGCGCGGCGGCGTCATCGGCCGCCGCGCCGCTGCGGTTGACGGATTACATGTAGCCCTTGGGGAACGGATTCGGCTGGATCGGCTGCTCCGACTGCGCGACGACCTTGAACTGGCCGTCCGCCTGGCCCTGGCCGATCAGCGAGCGGCTCCACAGATGGTGGTTCGCATCGACCTTCGCGTAGCCTTGCGGCGCGTTCGCCACTTCGATGCCGGCCGAATGCGCGACCACCTTGTCCACGTCGAAGCTGCCCGCGCGCTCGCACGCAGCCTTCCAGATCCACGGGCCGAGATAGGCGGCCTGGGTCACGTCGCCGATCACCGACTTCTGGCCGTAGCGCGCCTTGAACGCCACGACGAACTTCTTGTTGTTGTCGTTATCGAGCGACTGGAAGTACTTCATCGACGAATAGAAGCCCGCGAAGTTGTCGCCGCCGATGCCGAGCACTTCGTCCTCGGTCACCGACAGCGTCAGCAGGAACTGCTTCTGCGGCGTGATGCCCGCGGCCTTGAGCTGCTTGTAGAACGCCACGTTCGAGCCGCCCACCACGGTCGCGAAGATGCAGTCCGGGCGCGCCAGCTTGATCTTGTTCATCAGCGACGCGAATTCGGTCGTGCCGAGCGGGTAATACTCCTCGCCCACCACCTTCGCGTGCAGATGCTGTTCGATATGACGGCGCGCGATCTTGTTGGACGTGCGCGGCCAGATGTAGTCGGAGCCGATCAGGAAGAAGGTCTTGGCCTTCTTCGTGTTCGAGGCCCAGTCGAGCGCCCAGACAATCTGCTGGGTCGCTTCCTGGCCCGTGTAGAACACGTTCTTCGACTGTTCGAGGCCTTCGTAGAAGGTCGGGTAATACAGCAGGCCGTTGTCCTTCTCGAACACCGGCAGCACCGCCTTGCGCGAGGCCGAGGTCCAGCAGCCGAACACGGCCGCGACGTGGTCGTTCTCCAGCAGCTTCTTCGACTTTTCGGCGAAGGTCGGCCAGTCGGACGCGCCGTCTTCCTGGATGATCTGGATCTTGCGGCCCAGCACGCCGCCCATCGCGTTGATCTGTTCGATGGCGAGGCGCTCGGCCTGGATCGAGCCGGTTTCGGAAATCGCCATCGTGCCCGTGGCCGAGTGCAGTTGGCCGACCGTCACCGTGGTGTCCGTGACCGCGAGGCGCGTGGTGTTGACCTTCGCCGTGGGCGGCGTCTGCGCATACGCGCCGCGCGGCAGGCCCAGCGCCATCAGCGGCGCGGCGGCGAGACCGCCGAGCATTTTCCGGCGCAGCGGCGAAGGCATCCGGGCATCGTCATCGAATCGATCGTCTGCTGACATCACGTTCTCCTTATCGGGTGCCCGGCGCGGGTCGCTGCGGGCTGGGTCGAGGTTGGACGCAATGTAGGAAGCCAATTTGAGGATCGGAATACGTCAATCGACGTATTCCCGGTGCGCGGGCTGGAATGTAATTTGCATTGCAGGGCGCTCCTGAGCGGCGTGGTCCGCCGTTGTGCCGTCCGCGCCCCGCTCGTGCCGCTTTCGCACCATTTCGGATCATCGTCATGTCCCAGAGTCACCCGTCAGTGGGCGCGCCCGGTACGCAACGCATCGTCAAGGTGCGCCGCGACTACAACGCCTGGGTCGGCGACGAAACCCTCGAGGACTATGCGCTGCGCTTCACGCCGCGCTCGTTCCGGCGCTGGTCGGAGCTGCGCGTGGCCAATACGGCGATCGGCGCGGTGTCGTTTCTGGTGCTGGAAGCGATCGGCGGCAGTCTCGTCGTCAATTACGGCTTCACGAACGCGGTCTGGGCCATTGCGGCCGTCTCCGTGCTGATCTGGCTCACCAGCTTGCCCATCAGCTATTACGCGGCGCGCTACGGCGTGGACATGGACCTGCTCACGCGCGGCGCGGGCTTCGGCTATATCGGCTCGACGGTCACGTCACTGCTGTATGCGGTGTTCACGTTCATTTTCTTCGCGCTCGAAGCGGCCATCATGTCGCTCGCGCTTCAGCTGTATTTCCATATTTCGCTGGCGATCGCCTACGTCGTGAGTTCGCTCGTGGTGATTCCGATCGTCATGTTCGGGATCACGCTGATCAACCGCCTGCAAAGCTGGACGCAGCCGCTGTGGCTCGTCCTGTTCGTGCTGCCCTACGCAGCCGTGCTGTGGCGCCATTCCGACCTGATCGCGCAATGGACCACCTTCGCGGGCTTCGCGCCGCAAGGCCGCGCTTTCAGCCTGATCGCGTTCGGTCAAGCGTCGACGGTCGTGTTCGCGCTGATCGTGCAGGTGGGTGAACAGGTGGACTATCTGCGCTTCCTGCCGCCGCTCACCGCGAAGAACCGCACGCGCTGGTGGTTCGCGTTGCTCTCGACGGGGCCGGGCTGGATCGTGCCCGGCGCGCTCAAGATGCTGGGCGGCGCATTGCTCGCCTTCATCGCGCTGCAGTACGAAGTCGATTCTGCCCACGCCACCCAGCCGACGCAGATGTACCTCGTCGCCTATCATCTGCTGCTCGATCCGTTGGGGCTCGCGAGCTGGGCGCTGCCCGCGATGACGCTGTTCGTGATCGTCTCGCAGTTGAAGATCAACGTGACCAATGCCTATGCGGGCTCGCTCGCGTGGTCCAATTTTTTCGCGCGGCTCACGCACAGCCATCCGGGCCGCGTGGTATGGCTCGTGTTCAACGTCATGATCGCGTTGCTGCTCGTCGAAATGGGCGTGTTCGATGCGATCGCCAAGGTGCTGTCGCTCTACGCGAACATCGCGATCGCGTGGATCGGCGCGTTGTTCGCCGATCTCGTCATCAACAAGCCGCTCGGCTATAGCCCGCGACATATCGAGTTCAAGCGCGCGCATCTCTACGACGTGAACCCCGTGGGCGTCGGTGCGATGCTGATCGCGGCCGCCGTCGCGATGCTCGCGCACAGCGGCCTGTTCGGCGTGCTCGCCCAGGCGATGTCGTCGTTCATCGCGTTCGGTGCGGCGTTCGCCTGCGCGCCGCTGCTCGCGGTACTCACCCGCGGCCGCTATTACATTGCCCGCGCCGCGCAACCGACCGGCGACGCCACTTCGCTGCGCTGCGCGATTTGCGAAAACACCTTCGAACCCGACGATACGGCGCATTGCCCGGCCTATGGCGGCACGATCTGCTCGCTGTGCTGCTCGCTCGATTCGCGCTGCCACGATCGCTGCAAGCCGCACGCACGCTTCGCGTCGCAGGCCGACCGCGCGCTGCATCGCGTGCTGCCGGGCGCGCGGCTCGGCCCCGCCGCGCTGCGCCTCGTTCACTATGCGAGCCTCGTGCTGGCCATGCTCGCGGTGCTGGGCAGCGTGCTCTATCTGATCTGGGCGCAGAGCGCGACTTCGATGCGCGCCGCCGGGCCATCGATCGCTCATGCGCTTTCGGGCAGCTTTCTGAATATCTTTCTCGCGCTCTCGCTGGTGGGCTGCATCGCGGCCTGGTGGTTCGTGCTGGAGCGCGAAAACCGCCGCGTCACGCAGGAAGAGTCGCAGCGGCAAAACGAATTGCTGATGCTCGAAATCGACGCGCATCAGAAAACCGACGCGGCGCTCAAGCGCGCGACCGCCGCCGCGGAATCGGCCAACCAGGCCAAGAGCCGTTACGTGTCCGGCTTGAGCCACGAGCTGCGCACGCCGCTGAACAGCATTCTCGGCTACGCACAGTTACTGCTGCAGGCGAAGGAAGAACTCACGCCCATGCGCTACAACGCCGTGCGCACGATCCATCGCAGCGGCGAGCATCTGCTCGCGCTCGTCGACGGCCTGCTCGACATCGCGCGCATCGAGGCGGGCAAGCTTCAGTTGAACGTCGCCAAGGTATCCCTCGCCGATTTCGTCGCGCACCTGACGTCGATGCTGCGTCCGCAGGCGCTCGAAAAGGCGCTCGCCTTCGACGTGCAGACAGTCGGTCGGCTGCCCGCCACCGTGCGCACCGACCAGAAGTGCATGAGCCAGATCCTCACCAACCTGATCGGCAATGCGATCCGCTTCACGTCGAGCGGCACGATCACGCTGCGCGTCAGCCACGTGCTCGATACGCTCAAATTCGAGGTGATCGATACCGGCCCCGGCATCCCGCCCGCCGAACTGGAGCGCCTGTTCCTGCCGTTCGAACGCGGCGAAGCGGCCCATGCGTACGATCACGGCGCCGGTCTCGGGCTCACGATCTGCCGCCTGCTCACGCAAGCGCTCGGCGGCAGCCTGGAAGTGGACAGCGAAGTCGGGCACGGCACGCGCTTCGTGGTGCGCCTGTTCGCCCCGGCCGTCGACGCGGCGGCCGAAACCCACGCCGAACTCGCGTCGATTCGCGGCTATACGGGCGCGCGCCGCACCATTCTCGTGGTGGACGACCTCGACGATCAGCGCGACATCGTCGTGCAATTGCTCACGCCGCTCGGCTTCGACGTCGCTGAAGCCGCCAGCGGCACCGATGCGCTGCGCTGGCTGGCGATGCACACGGCCGACGCGATCATCATGGATATTTCGATGCCGCTGATGGACGGTTACGAAACCAGCCGCCTGATCTCCGAGAATCAGTTGTCGAACGCGCCCATCGTGCTGCTCTCCGCGAACGCATTCGCCGACGACCGCGATCGGGCGAGCGCGACCGGATGCAAGGGCTATCTGGTGAAACCGCTGCAGGTGAATCTGCTGCTCGACAAGCTCGCGCAACTGCTGGCGCTCGACTGGATCGCATCGGACGCCGGCGCCAGCGCGCGACCGGCGGCGACACAGCCGCCCACGCCCGCCGTGTGGCCACGCGAGCTCATCGAACATCTGCATGCGCATCTCGAAGTCGGCTACGTACAGGGCGTGATCGAAGCGCTCGACGCTGCCCGCGAGGCCCGGCCCGGATTGCGGGATCAAATCGACGCGTTGCGCTCGTTGGCGGAACGTTTTCAGCTAAGGGAACTCGAGCATGAACTTGACCGACTCGCGCGCGGCGCGAACGCGTGACCCGCACACCACGATCGCGGCCTCCCCGATCGCCGGCGACCCGGCCGCGTGGCTGCGCGAAGGGCCCATGATCCTGATCGTCGACGACACGCCGGAGAACCTCGCCTTTCTTTCCGACACGCTGCAGGCGCACGGCTACGTGGTGATCGTCGCGCTGTCCGGCGAGGATGCGCTCAAACGCCTCGCGCGCGTGACACCCGACGTGGTGTTGCTCGACGCGATGATGCCCGACATGGACGGCTTCGAAACATGCGTGCGGATCAAGCAGGATGGACGCCACGAGCATCTGCCCGTCATCTTCATGACTGCGTTGACGGAGAGCGAACATGTCGTACGCGGCTTTCGTGTAGGCGGCATCGATTACGTGACCAAGCCGGTGCAGCCCGAGGAATTGTGCGCACGCATCGGCGCCCATGTACGGCGTTCACGTGCGCAGTTGTACGCGGAGGCGGCACTGTCGCTCGACACGCGCGCGGCGCTGATCGTCGGCGCGGACGGCACGATTCGGTGGCAGAGCCCGCAGGCTGCGCGTCATATCGCTGCATACACGACCGCGCATGACGCCCCCGCCGATGCCCGGCAACCCACGACCGCACGCGATACCGACGCGCCGACGCAGCTGCCCGCGCTACTGCGCACGTGGTTCGTCGACTGGCTCGCGCGCGGCGCCCCGGGCGACGCCGTGCACGAATTCAGCTCGGGCCCGATACGCCGCTCGGCCAGCGCGACGCGCGGCCCGGAACCGGGCGAATGGATCGTGATCCTCAAGGAAAGAGACGACACCGTGCATTGCAATGCACTCGCCGAACGCTTCGGCTTGACCATGCGGGAGGCCGAAGTGCTGCTCTGGGTGTCGCACGGCAAGACGAACCGCGATATCGGCGACATTCTGGGCATCGCCGCGCGCACGGTGAACAAGCATCTCGAACACCTGTTCCGCAAGCTCCATGTCGAGACCCGTGCGGGCGCGGCCGCCGCGGCGATCAAGATGCTCGAGCGCACGTGACAGGGCGGCATCGCCGGATCGTCAACTTGCCGCACCCTTATCGGGCCGCCCGCCGGGGCATAATTTCGTAAACTTGATCTTTTGCTCTGATTCTGGATAATTGTTCATGCCCCGGGCGACATGCGTCCTGTAGCGCGCGCCACGAGGCCATAGCCCGCCAGCCCCTCTCGGCTGGCCTCCCCTGTTTCGGCGCCTGACCTGTTGGTCCGCCGAAATACCGTCACGATTCCACCGGGCAACGGCGGAATCGTTCGCCTGCCACGCAGGCCGTGAAGCGCCAGAGGAGACACTGGCGCCTTGCTCCAAAGTGCGGCTCCAGATCGTGCTCAACCAGAGGAATCGTCGCGCCTTCGACCCAAACCGGTTTGGATGGGCCGTGAGCGATTTCCCTACTCGGTGACCGACATGACGAAGCAATCACCCCCCGTACAAACCGGAAGTCCCTCCTGTCGGCGCGTTCCATCTGCCCGACGCGGCGGCACGCCGCCCGGCCACATCCACGCGCTCGCCTGAGCGCCCGTTCGCGACTTCCCGCTCCGCGACTTCAGCGACGCATTGCCGCACGTGCGGCAACGCCTGTTACCGGAGTGGGCACATGCCGTCACGTTACGCGTTCGTTCGCCCGTGCGACGAGCCGCACCACAAGGAAAACCGTCATGGCTTCTGATTCCGCCCTTCCCGACACACCCGCGGCCCGCCCCCGGCCCACCCCGTCCGCCTACATGCGCACCGTCGCATCGATCGCGGCGATCGCCGGCGGGCTCTACGGATACGACACCGGCATCATTTCTGGCGCCCTGCCCCTCATCGCGCGAGACTTCGGCCTCGACTACCGCGCACAGGAGCTCGTCGCCGCGGCGATCCTGCTCGGCGCGGTGATCGGTGCGCTGGCCGGCACCCGCATGTCGGCCGCATTCGGACGCCGCAAGACCATTACGATCGTCTCGGCGATCTATGCGGCCGGCGTGCTGGCTGCCGCCCTCTCGCCCGACGCGTGGTCCCTTGCCGCTTCCCGGCTCGTGCTCGGATTCGCGGTCGGCGGCTCGACGCAGATCGTGCCGACCTACATCGCGGAACTCGCGGAGCCGGACAAGCGCGGCCGCCTGGTGACCTACTTCAACGTCTCGATCGGCATCGGCATCCTGCTCGCGGCCCTGATCGGCGTCGCGGGTAACGACCTGTTTTCCTGGCGCGCGATGATCGGTATCGCGGTCATCCCGTCGGTCATCCTGATGGTTGGCATGACCCGACTGCCGCGCAGCCCGCGCTGGCTCGTCGAGCAGGATCGCATCGCCGACGCGCATGGCGAGTTGTCGAAGGTGCGGGAATCCCAAGCGGCCGTCCGACACGAGATTGCCGATATTCGGGACGTGGTCGAGCGGCAGCAGGACGGCGCGACATCGGGGTGGCGCACGATGCGCGAGCCCTGGGTACGCCCCGCTCTCGTTGCCGGCCTCGGCGTCGCCGCGTTCACCCAGCTCAGCGGCATCGAGATGATGATCTATTACACGCCGACGTTCCTTCGCGACGCGGGGTTCGGCGCGTCGGCATCGCTCTGGGCCGCACTCGGCGTCGCCGTCACCTATCTCGTGATGACCTTCATCGGCAAGCTGACCGTCGACCATGTCGGCCGCCGCACGCTCAGCCTCGCGACGCTGCCCGTCGCGGCAGCCAGCCTCGTGCTGCTTGGCTGCCTGCTGCGGGGCGACTTCGTTTTGCCCATGCAGCAACTGTGGATCGTCATCTGCCTGATCGCGTTCATGGTGTTCAACGCCGGCGGTATCCAGGTCATCGGCTGGCTGACGGGCGCGGAAATCTACCCCGTCGCGATTCGCAACCAGGCCACCGGCGCGCACGCCGCAATGCTATGGGGCTCGAACCTCTTGCTGACCGGCACTGCACTGACCGTGACCAAATGGCTCGGTGTCGGCGGTGCGATGTGGGCGTACGCGTGTCTCAACGCACTCGCATGGGTATTTATCTATTCGATGGTGCCGGAAACGCGCGGTCGCAGCCTCGAGGACATCGAACGCGCATTGAAGCGCGGAACGTTCGGGCCGCGCCATTCATGATCGGACACGGTCAAGCCAGTCACGTCCATCCTGCTTTCTCATCACGGAAACCGACATGAACGAACTTACTGCCACACGTCGACTTTCGGATCATGCGCTGATCAGCGATTGCGACGGCGTGCTCGTCGATAGCGAAGCCGTCGCCGAACGCATCGTCGTGACTCGCCTCGAGCACCTCTGGGGGCTCGCCGGCCTTCGCGACGTCATACGTCCCCTGCTCGGCATGCGAGCCGAGCAATTGCTGCGCACGGTCGCGACCATCGTCGACCGGCCGCTCGACGACGACACGGTCGAGGCGATTCGCGCGGACATCCACGCAAACGCGGTGAATGCGCCGGCCATCGACGGCGTGCGCGACGCGTTCGCCGCCATCCCGCTCGTCAAGGCGTGCGCCAGCAACAGCGATCTTGCCTATGTGCGCAGCGTGGTCGACCGGATCGGTCTGGCCGACCTGTTCGGCGAACGCTTGTTCACGGCCGACCAGGTGCCCTCGCCGAAGCCCGCGCCCGACGTCTATCTGGCCGCCGCCCGTCGCATGCATGTGGCGCCCGAACGGTGCATCGTCGTCGAAGACAGCGCGACGGGTACGGCCGCCGCGATGGCCGCCGGCATGACCGTACTCGGCTTCGTGGGCGCCGCGCACGCGGCACGAACGCAGACGGACAAGCTGCACGCCGCAGGCGCGTCCGTCGTCTTCGACGACATGGCCGCGCTGCCGTCGCTCGTCGAGCGCTGGCTGCGACACATGCAGGACACGACGCCCGCTTGGCGCGTACGCGCCTGACCTTCCCCGAACGAGAAACACCTCGCGATCATGAACGACAACGCATCCCCTCCGGCGCGCGAAGACGACACGCGCCATCCGCTCGCCAATGCAACCCTCGGACGCGCGGCGCCGCACGTCGCCGTTCCTGCCTACGACCGCCATCGCCTGACGGCAGGCATCGCGCATATCGGCGTCGGCAACTTCCATCGCGCCCATCAGGCGCGCTACATCGATCATGTGCTGCATCTGCCCGGTCACGAAAAATGGGCAATATGCGGAATCGGACTGGGTAGCGGCCCGGCCTCGGTCGCCAAGGCCGACGCGCTTCGCGCGCAGGATTGCCTCTATACGCTGACGGAGTTCTCGAGCGACGGCACGACGGTCGTGCGCGTCATCGGTGCAATGATCGAGTATCTGCACGCACCGGCCGACCCGGAAGCCGTACTGACCCGGCTTGCCGATCCGGCGATCCGGATCGTATCGCTGACCATCACGGAAGGCGGTTACAACCTCGACGAGACGACCGGCGCATTCCGGTTCGATACGCCCGACGTCGCACACGATCTGCTGGGCGGACCGCCCCGTACCGCGTTCGGGTTCATCGTCGAAGCGCTCAGACGGCGTCGAGCCGCCAACGTACTGCCCTTCACCGTGATGTCCTGCGACAATCTGCGCGGTAACGGGGATACCGCGCGGCGCGCGGTGCTCGATTTCGCACGGGCGACCGACGTCGATCTCGCCGCCTGGATCGAGCGTTACGTCGCGTTCCCGAACAGCATGGTCGACCGGATCGCGCCGCAGGTGACGGACGCGATCCGCCTGCGCGCCAACCGGTTGTCAGGCTTCGACGACACGGCGCCCGTCGTTGCCGAAACGTTCTCGCAATGGGTGGTCGAGGACAGCTTCAGCGCCGGCCGCCCGGCATTCGACGCAGCGGGCGTCGAATTGCGTGACGACGTCCATGCGTACGAGTCCATGAAGGGGCGCATGCTGAACGCTTCCCACATGTTGCTCGCTTACCCGGCGATTCTGCTCGGACATCGCTTCGTCCATGACGCCATGGCCGATCGCGATCTCGCGGCGCTGCTCGACATCTTCCTTACCCGGGACGTCGGCTCGATCCTCACGCTACCGCATGGCGTGTCCGCACGCGCCTATGCCCGCGATACGCTCGCGCGCTTCCGCAACGCCGCACTGGGCGATCAGTTGCTGCGCGTCGCGCACGACGGCGCGTCGAAGATCCCGGTGTTTCATGAAAAGACCATCGGGGCATTGATCGCGCGTCACGGCGACATGCGCCGTGAAGCCCTGCTGCTGGCCTGCTTCCAGCATTACCTGAAGGGTGTCGACGATCTCGGCAACGCGTTCGCAGTCAGTGAGCCGCAATTCGAGGCAGCGGATCTCGAGCGCGTGCGAAGCGGCGCGCCACTCGCGATCCTCGATTCAAAGCCGTTCGCCCCGCTCGGGCTCGCTTCCAACCCGGGGTTCGTCGAGCTATTCCGCACGATGCAGGCAGCCGTGGCGACACGCAGGACGCGCGACGCCATCCGGCTGGCGCTCGATGCTTCAGATACCTGAACAACGTATCGCTTCCCGAACATCGGGGGCGAGAGCGCTGCCATCGGCGCGATGCGAGCGTTCCTCGCCCGTATTTTTTCCGAACAGCGCGTCCTCGAATGCGCGGTTGAGTTCGGTCAACTTCGCGTCGAGCCGCGCCAGATCCCGATGGGCCGGTAACGAAGGGTCGCCGGCTACCGCAAGCGTTCCGTGCCCGACGCTCGCAGCCGCATCGAGTCGCATCGACCGGCCGTGATCCAGATCGCTGATCAACGCATCGATTCGCGTGACGACAGCCGCGCGCGCCGGCCGCTCGAATGCGACATCCGGGCCACCGGCTTCGACCGGCAGGCGTGTCGCCACGATTCGGCCATACAGCCAGCAGGACAGCAACGTGTCCGACAACCGTCGGGCGTCGCCGGACGCACGGAGCATGCGCCACGCGGCCAACGGCCGGATCGCCATGCGCACGTCGTGAAAGCGGCGATCGGCCGCGCGCATCTGCGCCGCGCCCGGCCGCGTGCCGTCGTCGCGCTCGTGCACGAGTTCGCGCAGCGCCACCAACAGCCCGTGCGAGCGCGTCGCAATGTGGCGCGACGCCGCCAGCGGCATCACCAGCAGCGCCGCCGCGAGCGACACCGCGCAGCCGATCAACACCTCGCCGATACGCAGTTCCGCAAGCGCGCCGATCTCGAACCCCAGTTGCGCATAGACGAGGCCGATCAGCACCGTGAGAAAGAACACGCCGCGCCCATAGGCGTGCAGGATGTGGTACGCCCAGCCAAACACGCACACGCCCATGACGATGACCACGAGTGCATTCGCATGATGAGCCGCGCCGACGACGAGTACGCTCGCGAGCGCGCCGGCGAGCGTCCCGGCGACGCGTTGCGCGCCGCGATAGATCGTGTCCGCGCACGAGTACGTGCCGAAGAACACGACGAACGTGCTGAGCACCGCCCACATCCACCGCTCCGACGACAGCGTCTCGCCGATCAACATCGCGGCGCACGCAGCCGCCGCGGCGCGGATCGCCGGCAACCATGCAAGCGTGCGCCAGCCGGCGGTCCACGGCACCGCGCGCGCGGGCCGCGGCGTCGCGGGCGGCGGTGCGGCGGTCATGCGCGCCGCCAGGCCGTCGACGACGCTCTCGAAGCGGGCAATCGCGGCACGTAGCACCGCGGCGGCGGCATCGGTTCGATCGCGGCTCAGCACGCGTCGAGCCGACGCGATCTCCAATGCGACGAGCGCGATGTGCAACGCGCGCGTGTCGCCTTCATCGCGTGTCGACGCGTGATGCTCGAGCGCGATGGCGGCTTCGTTCAGCGCCAGTAAATGGGCCATCGCATCCAGCGCGCCGGCATCCGACACGTCGCTTCGTGCGATACACGCCGCGTGCAGCGATACCGAGCGCGCGATGAGCCGTGGCGTGGGCGCCGCGTGCACCGGCAACAGCACGCGGCAGACGAGCACGACGCTTGCCGGGCCGGCGATCGACATCGCCAGCATGTGGCCGGCCTGTAGCGCGGCCGGATGCAGATAAAGACCGAGGTAGTACATGGCGATCGCCAGGAACGCACAGCCGATCGTGCGCGGCCCGCGGGTCTGGCACAGCATCGAACAGAACAGGACGATCACGAACCCCGCCTTGCCGACGGCCGGCCACGCACTCACGCAGGCGGCCGCGGCAAAGCTTGCGCATGCGGTGCCGTACTGCCACGCAAGCGACTCATACCAGTCCAGCCGGTGAGCATCGCGCAGGAAGAGTGGCGCGATCATCGAGAACAGGATGCCCACCGCGCCGGTAGTGATCGCAAAACCGAGATGGAGCGCCGACGCAATGCCGAGCGCACCGGCCAGCAAGCTCGCCAGCGCGGCGCGCGCACCGCCCAGCAGACGATGAAGACCAGGGTCGACAATGAACAGGCGGTCAATCGCCCGTGACAACGAAACAGCTGACATGATCGAGGAATTCCAGGAGACAGCGCGGCGGCTTCCGGCCGGCATGCCGGCCACGGCTTTCATGACGGCCGTCGCGCGTCGCGAGGGCCGCCGTGCCGAACTCAGAACACGCGGTCTACCCAGCCGTGGCGATCGGCTTCGCGCCCGTTCTGGATATCGAGCAGCGCCGCCTTCAGGCGCTGCGTGACCGGCCCCGCGCCACCTTCGCCGATCGTGAAGTCGTACGCCCGGCCCTTCACCCGGCCGATCGCCGTCACGACCGCCGCCGTGCCGCATGCGAACGCCTCGACCAGTCGACCGCTGCGCGCATCCGCCTGCCATTGCTCGATCGTGTAGCCCTCCTCCCGCACCGTGTAATTCAGCTCCCGGGCCAGCGTGATCAACGACGCACGCGTGATGCCCGGCAGAATCGTCCCGTTCAGCGGCGGCGTCTGGATCGACCCGTCGTCGAATACGAAGAACACGTTCATCCCGCCCAGTTCCTCGATCCAGCGGCGTTCGACCGCATCGAGAAACACCACCTGCTCGCAGCCTTCGCGAATCGCCTCCGCCTGCGCCGCCAGGCTCGCCGCGTAGTTGCCGCCGCATTTCGCGTCGCCCGTGCCGCCCGGCGCCGCCCGCGTGTAGTGCTCCGACACCCACAACGTGACCCCGGCCGCGCCGCTCTTGAAGTACGCGCCGACCGGCGTCGCGATCACGCAGTACAGGTACTCCGGCGACGGCTTCACGCCGAGCACCGCCTGCGTCGCGATCATGAACGGGCGCAAATACAGCGCCGCACCGTCGAACGCCGGAATCCAGTCGCGATCGGCCCGCACCAGCGCACGGACCGATTCGACGAACATCGCCTCCGGCAACGGCGCCATCGAGAGCCGCTCGGCGGAGTGGCGAAAGCGCCGTGCATTCGCGTCGGGACGGAACAACGCCGCGCCGCCGCCAGGCAACCGGTAGGCTTTCAAGCCCTCGAAAATCTCCTGCGCGTAATGCAGCACGAGCGTGGCCGGATCGAATCGGAACGCTTCGCGCGGCCCGATTTTCGCGTCATGCCACCCTTGTTCCGCCGAGTACCGGATCGTCACCATGTGATCCGTGAAGACGCGGCCGAAACCGGGATCGTCGAGCAGCGCGGCGCGCTCGGCCGCCGGGACGGGATGGGGATTTTGTTCGAATGCGAAGTGCTGGACGGAACCGGTGCTCATTTTTGCCCCTTGATCGGCAGCGGGACCGCCCCGGCTGCTACGGGCCAAAATTTATCGTAGAAAAAATAATTTCAGGTTGCGTGTTCGACCTAAGATGGAAGCGTTTTGGCAATTCAATGCTTCAAAAAACGAACATTCCGGCACTGCATGCCTCAACCGAATAGGTCCGATTAATGACCGCGATCGAACTGGACGAAATGGACCGTCGCATTCTGAGAGCGCTCCAGGAAGATGGGCGCATCCAGAACGTGGAACTGGCGCAGAAAGTGGGCTTGTCGCCGTCACCGTGCCTGCGTCGGGTCAGGCAGCTGGAACAGGCCGGGGTCATCGAACGCTACACGGCGCTGCTCGACGCCTCGAAGATCGGCGCGGGGTTGACCGTGTTCGTCCGTATCTGGCTGACGAGCCAGGACGCGAAAACCGTCGACCGTTTCACCGAGGCGGTTCAACGGCTGCCACAGGTGCTCGAGTGCCACTTGATGGCGGGCGATTGCGATTGCCTGCTGCGGGTCGTGACCGCCGATATCGACGCCTATCGAAAACTCCAGATCGACCACTTGACCCGAATCGAAGGCGTGCAGAGCGTGAAGACCGAGATTCCGATGCAGAAGATCAAGCAGACTTCCGTGCTGCCGCTTTGAGCGTGCGCGGCGCTGCGGCAAGCCGTATGTGAAACGCCGTTCCCCTCGGACCGAGGAAGGAGTTGCGCCAGCGGTGACGCTTGCGCATCGCCGGCCCGGAGGCTGCGTCGCTTGAATGCCCGGTGGGGACTACCCGATGTCCATCACCGCCTTGCCCGACTGGCGGCGTTCCTCGAGAGCGGCGTGCGCGTCCTCGACGTTGTCCAGCGTGTAGCGTCCGTTGATTTCGACATGCAACGCCCCCTGCGCGATGGCGGCGAACACGTCGTCGGCGCGGCGCTGCACGGTGATTGCGTCGGCGAGATGATCGGCGAGCCGCGGGCGTGTCAGGAACAACGAGCCGGCTTCGCCGAGTTCGTACGGGTCGAGATCGCTGATCGGGCCGGTCACCGAGCCGTAGTTGACCACCAGCCCGCGCACCCGGGTCGCGCGGAAGCTGTCGCGCAAAGTGGTCTTGCCGACGGCATCGAACACCACGTCCACGCCGCGACCGTCGGTCAGTTCGCGGATGCGGTCCGCGAAGCCGCCGTGCTCGTAGAGCAGCACGTGATCCGCACCGCGCGCACGCGCGATCGCGGCCTTGTCGGCCGTGCTCGTGGTGGCGAACACTTCGACCCCGCGCCGCTTCGCCAACTGCACCAGCAATTGGCCGATACCGCCCGATGCCGCATGGACGAGGCAGGTCATGCCGGCTTCGAGCTTGCCGACGTCGTCGAGCAGATAATGCGCGGTCGAACCCTGAAAGATCGCTGCTGCGGCGAGATCGTACGCAATGTCGTCCGGGATGCGTGCAAGCCGTGCGGCGGGCACGACGGCATACTCGGCGTATGCACCCCAGACGATGCACCACGCGACGCGATCGCCGGCGCGCACGGACGTGACGCCCGCCCCCACCTCGACGACCTCCCCCGCGCCCTCCATGCCGAGCGTGCACGGAATCCGCACGGGATAGGTGCGCGAATCGCGGTACTTCCCCTGTCGCGTATGAACGTCCATGAAGTTGATGCCGGCCGCGACCACACGCACCAGCACTTCGCCCGCGCCCGGCTTCGGCACGTCGATATCCACTCGACGCAACACGTCGGGGCCGCCGTATTCATGAATCTGAATGGCTCGCATGAGCATGTTTCCTTCGTTTGATCACGTTTGAACGAAATGCGCGTCTGGTCGCGGCGCATCGACGAAACGGTGCGTCGACGCGGGACGGCACGACGTCGACGACGATCGCGAGCACGGCATTCAGCCTTGCATCTCGTGTTCCCACCAGCCGCGCGTGTTCACATCGGCAGCATCGGCGAGCGCTTCCAGTTCGGCGATTTCGTCGGCGGCAAGCGTGATGCGGCTGGCTCGAGCCAGGCCATCGACATGGTCGGGCCGGGTCACGCCGACGATCGGCGTCGTTCCCTTGGCGATGGCCCAGGCCGTCGCGACATCGGGCGCGGCTGCCCCGCGCTTCCGACCGATCGCGGCAAGTGCATCCGTCAGCGCTTTCAGCCGAGGCAGCATGCGATTGTAGGTCTGCGCCCTGTTGCTGCCTTCCGGCAAAGGATGCGCCGGACCATACTTGCCGCTCAGCGCGCCCTGCTCGAGCACCATATAGGCGAAGAACGGGATGCCGCGATCGCGGCAATAGTCGAGGATGCCGGCGCGCTCGGAATCGCGGTAAAGCAGACTGTAGTGGTTCTGGATCGCTTCGACCCGAAACCCGGCTTCGCGGAGAATCCGGTCGGCCTGTTCGATTTCGCCCAGGTTGTGATTCGAGACGCCGACGTGCTTGATCTTCCCGCTCTCGAGCAACGGAACCAGGTGCGGTGTCCACCGCGCCACATCGGCCGGATTGTGAATCCAGTAGAGGTCGACGTAATCCGTACCGAGGCGGGCCAGACTCTGCGCCAGCATGTCCGCCACCGGATCGGCGCCGGTTCCCGCGGCCTGCGGGGTGAATTTCGTGGAAAGCCGGTAGTCGCTGCGCGCGAAGCGCTTCAGCACTTCGCCGAGTACGGTTTCTGAACGGCCCATGCCGTACACCATGGCGGTGTCCCAGAGGCTGAATCCGGCCGCATGTGCCTTGTCGGCGACCGCTTCCAGGCCAGCCCGCGTGAGGCTGCTGCCGAAGTAGCCATTGCCCGCCTCGCCGCTGTCGCCCCAGGCCCACGTGCCCAGTGCAATCGTGGGGGGCTTCGGATTGTCGATTGTCATATGCGTTCCCTATTCGTTTCGCGGCCGGGTTTGCCGTGCCCCGGCTGCCGCTCACACTGTGATGCGCGGCGTCGCCGAACCGTTAGCCTGATATCCCGAAATAGCTGCACGATCCTCCAGAAACAGGTTCACATTGCCGCCCTTCCGTGCGGCATGCGATAGTCGGATGCATGGAAACCTTGACTGAAATCGCTTCCGTGATTGCCCGGCACGTGTCGATGGACGGCTTCCAGGCCACCCCGATCGAGCGGATGACGCTCGTTCGATCCTCCACGGTGACGATGCCGATGCCGAATGTTTACCGGCCGCAACTCTGTCTCGTCGCACAAGGACACAAGGAGGTCACGCTGGGCGACCGTGTCTTGAAATATGCGCCTGGGCGCTACGGAGTCGTGACCTACGATCTGCCGGCAACCGGCCGCGTGGTCGATGCGACGCCCGACAAACCCTACCTGTGCCTGTACCTCGATTTCGATCCGGTCATGCTGGCGGATCTGGCGCTGCGCGTGCCGCCGCCACCGGAAGCGCCCTCCCCGCCCGTCGGCAAGACGGTGTCCGACGCCGGCGCCGCGCTGCTCGATGCGGCGCTGCGCCTGCTGCGGCTGCTCGATAATCCGGCAGCGCTGCCCGTGCTCGGGCCGCTTGCCGAACAGGAAATCCTCTATCACCTGCTCGCCGGTCCCGACGGCGCCAGGATGCGCCACATTACCGCCAGCCAGGGCCGGGTGGCTCAGGTCGGTCGCGCCATCGCATGGCTCGGCAAGCATTTCCGGGAACGGTTCAGCATCGAGCGGCTTGCCGCGGAAGCGGGCATGAGCCCGTCGAGTCTGCACGAGCATTTTCGCGCGGTGACGGCGATGACGCCGCTGCAGTTCCAGAAGCAACTCAGGCTGCAGCAAGCGCGCAGCCTGATGCTGGTCCACGACATCGACGTCACGACCGCCGCCATCCGCGTGGGTTACGAGAGCCCGTCGCAGTTCAGTCGCGAATATCGCCGCCACTTTGGAGAATCGCCGGCACGCGACATCACTCGCTTGCGCGCTTCGGCGGATTCGGCAAGGATCACTTGAGCCGGCCGCCCGGCCGACCTCGCTGCGTACCCGGCACCGAGCAGTATGGGAGTGGCGCGCCGCAAGACAGGACGATCGCGCCGGCGAATTCGTGTGCCGTACGCATGAATTGACAGCCCCCATCGGCACGCCGAAACTGAGCATCCCTTTCCCTCGCTGTGGTCATCGGCATGAATTTCGAGATATCGGATTTGCGGGCCTTCGTGGCGACGGCCGACCTCGGCAGCTTTCGCGCGGCGGCCGACACGTTGCATCTGTCGGCGTCCGCGCTGTCGCGCCGGATAGAAAAACTCGAAGAGGTGCTGGGCGTCAGACTGTTCGAGCGAACCACACGGAAGATGGACCTGACGATCGTCGGCCGCGGGTTTCTCGAGCGCGCTCACCGCATCCTCAACGAGGTCGACAACTCGATGCTCGAATTCGACGACCTTGCCCGCAAGATGACCGGCGAACTCACGGTCGCGTGCGTGCCGTCGGCGGTGCGCTACTTCCTGCCGGAAACCATCGCGACCTATCATCAGCGCTACCCGGGCATTCGCCTGCGTCTCATCGACGAGCCGTCGTCGATGGTTTTTCTCGCCGTCGCGCGCGGGGAAGCCGATTTTGGCCTGACTTACGTCGGCACCGAAGAGCCGGACATCGAATTCACGCCGCTGCTCGACGACCCTTTCGTGCTCGCTTGCCCGCGCAGTCATCCGCTCGCAAAGCGCAAATCCGTCGCGTGGGCGGAGCTCGCCGGCCTCGAGTATTTGGCCATCGCACAAGGCAGCGGCAATCGCGCAGTCATAGACGAGGCGCTGGCAGGCGCGGCCGAGCGGCCCAAATGGTTCTGCGAGGTACGCCATGTGCCCGCGCTCGTGAGTCTGATCGAAGCGGGCCTGGGTGTCGGTGTCGTGCCTCGGCTCGCGATGCCCCGCGGCCCGCACAAGGCACTTGCGAGCGTCGCGCTCGTCGATCCGCCGATCCGGCGAACGCTGGGTGTCATCCAGCGGCGCGGCCGCGGGTTGTCCTCCGCGGGCCGCTTCTTCCTTCAGCTATTGACGGAGATGCGTGCACCCGGTGTGCCTCCCGCAAGCGCGGCCGCTTAGGCGAAGCACCGGCCCTCGGCTTCGGGCGGCACGGCAAGGCCTTCGCGGGCATCCGGTGATTGGGTTGGGTTCGATTCGTGCGCATGACGCACCAATCGAACGAAAATATGCGTTTGTTGCGTGAACCGCTCCTGCTCGATCATGTGCGAAACGCAAGCGGCGTGCTATTCGCAGCCGCTTGAACCGCACGGTTTTCAAATCGAAGGAGACAACGCGTTCCATGACCCAGCCCACTCCCACCCACGGCATCGTCAGCAAGGCACATCTGACCGAGCTGACCATCGAAGCACTCTGCGCGCTCGGCCTGACGCGCGCCGATGCGACCGACACCACCACGATCCTCGTGCTTGCCGATCTGTTCGGTCTGCGTACGCACGGCACGAGCCGTATCGAATCGTACGGCTCGCGCCTGCGCATCGGCGGCATCAATCCCGCACCGTCGATCACCACCGAACAGGTGGCGCCGGCCCTTTACCGCCTCGACGGCGACAACGGCATCGGCCCGCTCGTCGGCCATCGCGCACTCGATCTGGCGATGACGGCCGCACGCGAACAGGGCATTGCCTGTGTGTTCGTGCGCGGCAGCAATCACTTCGGTCCCGTCTCACCCTATTCGTACCTCGCGGCGATGCAGGGCTTCGCCAGCATCATCGGCAGTAACGCGACGACGACGATCGCGCCGTGGGGCGGCACCGACGCCCGCCTGGGCAACAGTCCCGTCGGCTTTGGCGTCCCGAACCCGAATGGTCGTCCGTTCATGCTCGACATGGCGATCAGCGTCGCGGCACGGGCGAAGATCCGCAACGCGCTCAAGCGGGGCGAGCCGATTCCCGGCGACTGGGCCACCGACGCTCACGGCAAACCGACCACCGATCCGAAAGCCGCGCTCGACGGCTTTCTGCTGCCGATCGGCGGCCACAAGGGCTACGGCCTCGCACTGGTGGTCGACCTGTTCGCGGGACTGCTTTCCGGAGCGGCGTATCTCACGCACGTCAAGTCGTGGGAGGACGACCCTGAACAACCGCAGAATCTCGGCCACTTCTTCATTCTCATCGATACGACCCGGCTCGGCAGCACCGGGTGGCTCGTCGCGCGCATGGCCGATTACGCGGCGATCCTGCACGGCTCCCAACCCGCCGATCCGGAGGCGCCCGTGATCGTGCCCGGCGAGATCGAACTCGGTCGCCTGGAACGCCAGATGGCGGAAGGCATCGATATCGGCGCGGCACAGCTCGCGATGCTGGAAGCGACCGCCCGTCCGCGGCGCTGAACGCCGCGTTCGCGAGCGTGGCCCGCCACGCTCGCGCCGTTCCAAACGCACGGCGCGGTAGCAAACCGACAAGCGACGGACCGGATAGCGCGTTCGAGCGCCCGGCCGTCAAGCACATAACAAGCTCCAGGGAGCGACAGGTGACAAACATTCGATGGCGCATCGTCCTGCTGCTGTTCATCGCAGGCTTCATCAATTATCTCGACCGTGCGGCGCTGTCCGTCGCCGCCCCCGCCGTCATGCGGGAACTGCATATGTCGCCGAGCAGCCTCGGGCTGTTGTTCTCGACATTCTTCATCGGCTACGCGGCATTCAATTTCATCGGCGGATGGGCGGCGGATCGCTGGGGCGGCAAGCGCGTCTTCTCCGGGGCAGTCCTGACGTGGTCGTTGCTATGCGGCGCGACCGGTCTTGCCGGCGGCTTCGGCTCGCTGCTGGCCGTCCGCACGCTGTTCGGCATGGCCGAAGGCCCGCTCGCGACGACGATCAACAAGATCGTGAACAACTGGTTTCCGCACAAGGAATCGGCGACCGCATTCGGCTTCGCGAATTGCGGCCTGCCGCTGGGCGGCGCGGTTGCAGGGCCGGTCGTCGGCCTGCTGACGGCCGCTTACGGCTGGCGCGTCGCATTCGCCGGCATCGCGTGTTTCGGCTTGCTCTGGCTGGTGTTCTGGATGTTCATGGCGACCGACAAGCCGCATCAGCATGCACGCGTATCCGATGACGAACGCCGGCTGATCGAATCCGACCGAAGCGTCCCGGAAAGCCCGTCGGACCTGCGGCCCCTCGGCTTCTACCTCAAGCAGCCCGCCATTCTCGCGGCGATGATTTCGTACTTCGGTTACAGCTACATCCTGTTTTTCTTTCTCACCTGGTTCCCGACCTTTCTGACGATGGACCGTCACCTGAGCCTGAAAAGCATGAGTCTCGCGACGGTGCTGCCCTGGCTGCTGGGGTTCATCGGCTACGGACTGAGCGGCGTGCTGTCCGATCTGATCTTTCGCCGCACGGGCAACGCACTGCTCGCGCGCAAGCGGGTATTGATCGCCTGTCTCGGCACGGCAGGCGTGTGCGTCACGCTGGCCGGCGCCGTGACCACGACGCTCGGTGCGCTGCTGTTGATGGCCGTTGCGGTGTTTGCCCTTTATCTGAGCGGCAGCGCCTATTGGGCACTGATTCAGGACACGATCCCCGGCCCGAAACTCGGCAGTGTCGGCGGCTGCGTACATGCGATCGCCAACTGCGCGGGCATCGTCGGCCCGGCTGCAACCGGCTTTCTCGTGCAGGAAAGCCATACGTTCTTCAGCGCGTTCTTTCTCGCGGGCGGTATTGCGCTCGCCAGCGTGCTGGCCGTCGCGATACTGCTGAGGCCCCGAGCGCTCGCGCAACGCGAGTCGAGCGATGCACGGGTCTGCGGCTGAAGGCCCGTGCCCACCCATGAATTTCTTTTCTTCACGCTATCGACATGAAACCCGACCCATCCGTCATTCGCGCACTCACACCCACCGGCAAGCTGCGGGCATCGATCAATCTCGGGAATCCCATTCTCGCGGGCAAGGACGCATCGGGCGAACCGGCCGGTGTGTCGGTCGACCTGGCGCGCGCCTTTGCCGCAACGCTCGGCGTGGCACTTGAACTCGTGGTGCTCGACGCAGCCGGCAAGTCCGTCCAGGCGGTCAGCGACGAGCGGGCAGACATCGGCTTCTTCGCCATCGATCCACGACGAGGAGAAACCATCGCGTTTACCGATCCGTACGTTTTGATCGAAGGCTATTACATGGTGCGCGATGAATCGTCGATTCGCGCCAACGACGATGTCGACCAGCCGTCGATCCGCGTGGCAGTTGGTGAGGGAAGCGCTTACGATTTGTTCCTGACGCGCGAGTTGAAGCATGCGCGGATCGTGCGGGCACCGACGTCTCCGACCGTCGTCCGGACGTTCCTCGACGAGGGCCTGGAAGTCGCCGCCGGCGTCAAGCAACAGCTCGAGGCGGACGCACGTCAAGCGCCTGGCCTGCGTTTGCTCGACGAACGATTCATGGTGATCCGTCAGGCGATGGGTTTGCCGAAAAGCCGCGGTGCGGCGGCAGCCGACACGTTGCGGGCCTTCGTCGAGGAAGCGAAGGCATCCGGGTTCGTCGCCGAGGCACTCGCGCGGCACAAGATTACCGGCGCGTCGGTCGCGCCCGCTGCGTAGGCCGATGCGGCCCATGCGTCGTCGGCTTCGGCGTCAGTCGCGTCAGTCCGAAACACGCGCGGCCGATCGCGTCCGCGCCGCGCCGAGGGCAACGATCGCGCCACCCAGTATCGCCATGCCGATCGACGTCAGCGTCACGACGAGCGCCACGCGCCCGCGGCCGGAGAAGAGCCCCACGAGCAGCCCGGCAAGCGGCTGCGTCGCGTTGTTCAGCAGGACGATGACGCCCGTCGTCTTGCCATAGTCCCGAGGGGGGATGATCGCCTGCCGTGCGCTGCGGATGTACACGTTGAACATCTTGTCGAAACCGATGACCATCAGGAAACCGGCAACGTACATCGCAATCGAACCCGACAGGCCCATCACGAGGCCGCCGGCCGCGATCGCGACGAATGCGACGATGCCGAGCCGCACGCGCGACACCTCGATACGCGCGACGAACAACAGGATCACGACCGTCGCGACGGCGCCCGCGACCTGCAGCCCCGCATAGAAACCGCCCGACTGCCGAAACGTACCGGTGACCATCGCAGCCGACGTCGCCAGTGTCGTCCCGATCACGAGGTTTTCCGCCGCCGCGAGCAGGACGAGCCGCGAGAGCCCCGGCAGCGTGAGGACATGCGTCAGCGCGACGCCGAACGGCGCATACCACGGCCCCACCGCGTGCTCGGGACGCGCGATGCGCGCCGTGCTGGTGCGTTGCCATACGAACGCCAACAGATCCGCCACGACGAACAGTAGCGCCGCGCAAGCGACGCCCCACTCCCAGGTACGGAAGCCCAGCAGCGCCGCCGCGACGATCGGCCCGAGCACGACGCCCGACTGATCGGCGAGCTGCGTATGGGCCAGCACTTTCTCGAAGCGCTGCAGCGGAAAAATCTGCGGCAGCAGCACCTCCCGGGCGACGAGACCCTGGCTCGTGAGTACGCCGCATACGGCGGACAGCGCGATCAGCCAGCCGATTCCGCTCCAGGCGACATAGCCGACGATGCCGATCAAACAGGCGACGGCCCGGCTGGCCTGGCTCGTTCGCAGCACGCGAATCGGCGACACGCGGTCGCTCAGTGCACCGCAGATCGGGAAGGCAATGAATCGCGGGAGCGTTTCGATGAAAAAAGCGAGCCCGGACCACGTCGCTTTCTGGGTGACCTGAAAGACGACGAGCGGTACCAGGAAGAGCAGCATCTGGTCTGCAAGACGCGCCAGAAAAAGAGAACCCAGAAAGGCCGGCTGATCGACGCGCATCACGCGTTTGCCCCTGCAAGATTGGTCGGAACGCGTCAGAGTATGCCAGCACCATCTCCCTACCGCGCCAGAACCCGCTCCACCAGCCTCACGAAATAACTCGCTCCCACCGGCAACAATGCATCGTTGAAGTCGTAACTGGCGTTATGCAGCAGGCAAGGCCCGCCGCCATGCCCGTGCACGCGATGATCGCCCACCCCATTCCCGAGGAACGCATAACAACCCGGCTTCTCGCGCAGCATGAACGAGAAATCCTCCGCCGCCATGGTCGGATCGACGGCCGCGTTCACATGCGCGTCGCCCACCAGCTCGCGCATCACCGCTACCGCCACTGCTGTCTGTTCGGCATCGTTCACGGTAGCCGGATACTGGCGCTGGAAATCCACCTCGCTCTCGCAATCGAAGGCCGCGGCCGTCGCGGCCACCACGGCGCGCATGCGCGTCTCGATCAGGTCGAGCGTCGCATCGGAGAAGGTCCGCACCGTGCCGCCGAGCCAGGCATCGGTCGGCACCACGTTCATCGCCTCGCCCGCATGCACCTGCGTGACCGACAGCACCGCGCCGTCGATCGGATTGCGGTTGCGCGTGACGATCCCCTGCAGGGCGCTCAGCACCTGCCCCGCCGCGAACACCGGATCGCGGCCCAGGTGCGGCATGGCCGCGTGGCAGCCGGCCCCGCGCAAGTCGATCCGGAACAGGCTGGTCGAGGCCATCAGCGGCCCCGGCCGCACCGCGAAATCGCCAGCCGCGATGCCGGGCCAGTTGTGCAGCCCGAACACGGCATCCACCGGGAAACGCTCGAACAGGCCGTCCTCGATCATCGCGCGCGCGCCGCCGCCCGCTTCCTCGGCCGGCTGGAAGAACAACTGCACGGTGCCGTCGAACTCGCCGTGCCGCGCCAGATGGCGCGCGGCCCCCAGCAGCATGGTGGTGTGCCCGTCGTGGCCGCACGCATGCATCGCGCCGGGCACCGTCGAACGATGCGCGAAGGTGTTGGCCTCCTGCACGGGCAGCGCATCCATGTCGGCGCGCAGGCCGATCGCACGCCCGCTGCCGCCGCGCTTCAAGGTGCCGACCACGCCGGTGCGGCCGACGCCGCGCGTGACGGCGTAACCCCATTGCTCGAGCCGCTCGGCGACGAGTTCGGCGGTGCGAAACACGTCGTAACCCACCTCGGGATGGGCATGGATATCGCGGCGGATCGCCGTCAGTTCGTCGGCGTGCGCGACGATGGAATCGATCAGTTTCATGCGGAGGGAAGTACTTTTGCGGTCGTCGCGGCGTGGCGTGGCGGTGGGCCGCTCCATGCCGCCCGCCGCCGCGCCGCGAGACGTCAGATATGGAACAGCTGCGCCACCAGGGTCGCGCCGATGAAGGTGCCGGCATTGGCCACGAAGGACACCAGCACGATGCGCCAGCCGAGCCGGCGGAAGGCCGGGATGTCCTTGGCGATCGACAACCCCGCGAACACCAGCATCGGCGTGGTCACGCCGAGGAAATCGTTGTGCGAGCTGAGCGCGGCGATCTGCGAAGCCCACGGGGACCACGGCGAGGTCAGGAACATCGCCACCACCGATACCCAGCAGACCGCCGGAATCCGCCGCCCCGTCACGCGCGCCAGCGCGTCGCCGACGATCGTCGCGCCCACCATGATCGCGATCCCCGGCAGTCCCGCCAGCGGCGTGGTGCCGTGGGCGATCCAGTCGCACACCAGCGCCATCGCGGCCGTCACGATCCAGGCCAGCAGCTTGCCGCCGTAGCCGAGCGCGGGCGCCTCGGTCCGCACCTCGCCCAGCGACGGGCTGGCCGCCTCGGGCTGCGCCGAAGCCTTGGTGGTGCGGCCGATCAACGGCTCCAGCACGCGATAGCCCCAGACTGCGAGCGGCAGCGAGATGAACAGCGTGAAGTAGGTACCGATGGTGGTGGTGATCAGGTTGCTGGCCGCGGCGAACGCGAGCACCGATTTCGCCGTCTCCGGGTCCTGCTGCGCGGCGATCGCGCCCGACGCGGCCGCCATCATGCTGCCCGAGCCGACGCCCGAGCCCATCGCCAGCGCGAGCGGATCGAAGATGCCAAGGCTGCTCACGAAACCCGCGAACACGGCGATGAACACCGCGCCGAACACGGTGCCGGTCAGGTACTCGGCCAGCACGCCGCGGCCCTCGGCCGAATCCATCCCGTACTTCTCGCCGATGATCGCCAGGCTCGGCTCGCGGCCCACCGAGAAGGTCGCGCCGATCGCCTCGCGCTTGATGCCGAGCAGCAACGCGAGCGGCAGGCCGAGCAGGATGGTGCCGACGAAGTGGCCGAATTCCTGGAAGGCCAGCGCCCAGCCCGCCGACGCCAGCTTGGGCAGCGCGCTGCCCACCATCAGCCCGAGCTTGGAGACGAACAGCAGCAGCGCCGGCTGCAGGATCGCGGCCGCGAAGAACTGGTCGGGCACGCTCAGGCGCGCGCTGCTGTTCCAGCGCGCGCTGGCCAGCCCCACCGCGGCGCCGAGCAGCAGCGCCCAGATCATCGGCAGCAGCACGACCTTGCCCGGTCCGAGCTTGAACGTGAACGAGCCGATCCATTCGGCGACCAGCAAAATGCCGGCCGCGTAAAGCAGGACCTTGGCGGTGGCCGCGCCGCCCAGCTCGCGGCGCTCGATACCCAGTGCGTGTTCCATGACGAATCTCCCCTTGAAGCCCGGCTGCCGTCGCATGCGGACCGGTGATTACAGATAACCGAACGCGGTGGGCGGCGCTTCCGCCGTCTCGACCCACACGCTCTTGGTCTGCGTGTATTCGTACAGCGCCTCGACCCCGCTCGAGCGGCCGTAGCCGCTCATGCCGTAGCCGCCGAACGGCGACGCCACGTTGATGGTCTTGTAGCCGTTGACCCAGAAGGTGCCGGCATTCACCTGCGCGGCCACGCGATGCGCGCGCGCCACGTCGGTGGTCCACGCCGCGCCGGCCAGGCCGAAGTCGGTGTCGTTGGCGATTGCGATCGCCTCCTCCTCGGTGTCGAACGGGATGGCGGCCACCACCGGCCCGAAGATCTCGGTGCGCGCCACCTCCATCGCGTTCGACACGCCGGCCAGCACGGTGGGCGCGACGAAGTAGCCGCCGCGGCCCGTCTCGACGCGCTCGGCCGAGCCGCTGGCGAGCGTGGCGCCCGCCGCCACGCCGTTCGCGATCATCGACATCACGTGGTCGTACTGCTTGCGATTGTTGATCGGGCCCACCTCGGTCGCCTCGTCGAGCGGCGCGCCGACACGGATCTTCTTCGCGCCCGCAGCCACCATCGCGACGAATTCGTCGTAGACGGCGCGCTGCACCAGCAGACGCGAGCCGGCCACGCAGCTCTGGCCCGCACCGGCGAAGATCGCCGCCTGCGCGGTCAGCGCGGCGCGCTTGAGGTCGGCATCGGCGAACACGATATTGGCCGACTTGCCGCCCAGCTCCAGCACGCAGGGCAGCACGCGGCGCGCGGCGGCCTCGGCGATGCGCGCGCCGGTGGCCGGCGAGCCGACGAACACCACCTTGCTCACCACGCGATGCGCGATCGCGGCCTGCCCGGCGGTGTGACCGAAGCCGGCCAGCACGTTGACCAGACCGCGCGGCAGCCCGGCCCGCTCGCCGAGCTTCGCGACCGCCAGCGACGTGAAGGGCGTGAGCTCCGACGGCTTGAGCAGCACGCCGTTGCCCATCGCCACCGCGGGCGCCACCTGCCAGCCGCAAGTGAACACCGGCGCGTTCCACGGCGTGATCTGCAGCACCACGCCGGCCGGCTCGCGGCGCGTGTAGTTGAGGTGCGAGGTCGGCACCGGGATCACGCTGCCGTAGAACTTGTCGGTCCAGCCCGCGTAGTACTCGAACATCTCGGCGACCTTCGCCACCTCGCCCCGGCAGTCGCGGATCGGCTTGCCCGAGCCCAGCGCCTCCAGCCGCGCGATCGCGTCGGCCTCGGCGCGGATCGCGCGCGCCACCTCCTGCATCACGCGGCCGCGCGCGGCATGCGTGAGCGCCCACCATTCGCGCTGCGCGCGGCGTGCGCTTTCGGCGGCATGGTCGATCACGGCTGCGCCGGCGTCGCGATAGGCGAGCGTGGCCTCGCCCGTCGCCGCATCGTAAAGCTGGATCGTGTCGCCCTGGCCGGCGACGAGTTCGCCGTCGATATACGAGCCGATCGTGGCGGCACCGGGGAAGAAGTGCGCGAAAGCGGCGAGCAACTGGTCTGCGTGCTGGGTCATGTCAGGTTTCCGTACAGGTAAGTCGAGCGGGATCGTGGCGCGGGCTGCCCCGCCTCAGGCCGGGTCGAGGAAGTCGACGATGCGGTTGAAGTCCTCGCCGTCGGCGACGGAACCCTCGCTGGCCGCCCACACGCGCGCCGCCTCGCGCGCCACCGGCGCGACGCTGTCGAACTGGTCGAGCAGGCCCAGCGCGAGCCGCACGTCCTTGCGCATCAGCTTCATCGTGAAACCGGAATCGAACTTGCCATTGAAGATCCAGGTCGGGTAGTTGGTCAGCGTCGCGCTGTTGCGGCCGGAGCCGCCGTTGAGCGCCTCGACCAGCTTTTCCGGATCGACGCCGGCCGCGCGCGCGGTGCGCACCGCCTCGCTGGCGACCAGCAGGTGCACGCCGGTCAGCAGATTGTTGAGCAGCTTGGTGACGTGGCCGGCGCCCACCGGCCCCACATGCACGCGCTTGGCGCTGATCGCCGCGAGGATCGGCTCGATGGCCGCGATATCGCTGTCCGAGCCGCCCAACACCATGGTCATCGTGGCGGTGGCCGCGCCCTTCGGGCCGCCGCTCACCGGGCCGTCGACGAAGCCGATGCCGCGTTCGGCCAGGGCCGCCGCCACGCGCCGCGTGCTGTCCGGATCGGCCGTGGTGGTGTCGATCACGATGGAGCCCGGTTTCGCGTTCTCGAGCACGCCGCCGGCGCCCAGCACCACCGCCTCGACCACCGCCGAGGTCGGCAGCGACAGCAGCAGCACGTCGGCGTCGCGCGCGATCCCGGCCACCGAATCGCGCGCCGACAGCACCGCCTGTTCGGCCAGCGCGAGCGCCACGCCCGGCGCCGCGTCGTAGCCGAGCACCGTGTAGTCGCCGCGCCGCAGCGAACCCGCCATGCCGCGCCCCATGTTGCCCAGACCGATCACGCCCACCGTTTTCATCCGACGACTCCTGATAGCTGTTGGTTCGAGGCCGGCGCGCCAGCTTGCGCCTGCCTTGCATGGCTACGATGTTCGGTCCGGCGATCCGTATAATCAATCAACGCCAATATTGATATTGTTCTCTTTTTTAGAACACCCGAATCATGAGCGATACCCTGACCGACAGCCGCATCGTCTATTTCTACGAGGCCGTGCGTTGCGGCACGATCCGCGCCGCGGCCGACTGGCTCGACGTGGCGCCCTCGGCCGTGAGCCGCCAGATCGGGCTGCTGGAGAAGGAGCTCGACGCCACCCTGGTGGAGCGCCACGCGCGCGGCGTGACGCCCACCGAGGCGGGACGTTGCGTGATCGAGTATTTCCGCGAGCAGCTCGCGCACCGCGACGACCTGATCTCGCGGCTGCAGGAGTTGCGCGGGCTCAAGACCGGCCAGGTCAGCCTGGTGCTCGGCGAAGGCTTCGTCTCGGATCTGCTGGCCGGGCCCATGCAGCAGTTCTGCCGGCAGTTCCCCGGCATCCGCGTCAACCTCGACGTGGGCAGCACCAACGACGTGATCCGCAAGATCTCGAACGACGAAGGCGAGATCGGCCTGGTGTACAACCCGCCCAGCGAACCCAAGCTGGTGTCGCGCGCGTCGAAGCGGCAGCCGATGATGGCGATCGTCGGCCCCGACTTTCCGCGCCGCAGCCACAAGGTGCTGACGGTGCAGCAGCTCGCCACCTACCCGCTGGCGGCCACTCACCCGTCCTACGGCACGCGGCAGATGATGGAGGCCGTGGAATACGCCGAGCGCGTACGGCTCGCGCCGATCATCACCACCAATTCCTTCGCGATCCTGAAGGAGTTCGTGAAATCCGGGCTCGGTATCTCGGTGATGCCGGCCTTCGCGGTGACGGCCGAGCTGCAGGCCAGGGAGCTGTTCGCGATCGACATCGCGCATCCGATCCTCGAGAACGCCGAAGCGCACATGGTCACGCGCGTGGGCCGCAAGCTCTCGGTGGCCGCCAACAAGATGCTGCAGATGATGACGGGGCAGATGCGGGCGTTTCGTTAGGGGGGCTGGCGTGGCCCGTACTCCTGCTCCTGAACGCGACGCGGGTTCGGGTTTGGAGACGGCTTCATGAAAACCGCTGATTCCGCTACAAAGTGTTCCAGCAGATCAAGCAGCAGCCGCGTTCGAGACAGGCTTCATGGACAACGCCAGGCGCCCGTGCCCTCATGGGCGCATCACCCAAGCCAAACGTCCTCACGCATCCGGATCGGGAATCCGCGCCGACTGAATCACCACCAGCGTATCGCCCGCCTCGATCCTGCACGGCGCATCCTCGTAAAACGAATAGATCTTCCCGCAGCGATCGAGCCCGACCACGATCGCGCCCGGCACGACGTTCGTCAGGCAGCCGATCTCATGCGGCAATGCCTCGCGCTCCAGCAGCGTCGCGCGCCCGCGCGTCGACAGCATGTCGTTCACGAACGGCACGATGTAGCGGCTGTGGACCGCATCCGCCAGCAACAACGCACCGATCTTCGTCGACGATACGATCACGTCCGCGCCGGCCTGCCGCAGTTGCCGCTGGTACAGGTTCTCCTGAATCCGCACGACGATCTTCGTATCGGGCGCGATGCTGCGCACCGACAGCGTCAGCAGGATCGCGGTCGGATCGTCGGTCACCGAAATGATCACGGCCTTCGCCGCGCGCACCTGCGCCTGCTGCAGCAGATCCTCATGGGCCGGATCGCCGAGCAACCCCGTCACGCCGAGCGACGTCGCCGCCTCGAGGGCCTGCTGCTGCGAATCGATCACGATGATCGTCGCCGGATCGACGCCGCTCTCCAGCAACTCGCGCACCGCGATCGATCCCGACAGGCCATAACCGCACACGACGATGTGATCGGACAGTTGCTTCTGCAGGCGTTTCATGCGGAATTCCTCGATGACGCGCTGGATCACGAACTGATACGCCGTGCCCAGGAAAATGAACCAGATGCCGATGCGGATCGGCACGATGAAGAACGCATCGAGCAGGCGCGCCCGCGCCGTGACGGGCACGATATCGCCGTAGCCGACCGTCGCGACCGTGACCATCGTGAAGTACACGAGATCGGCCACGGTCATCGGCGTGCTCTTGGTCGAATCGCGCAGGCCGTCGCGATCGAGATACAGCACGAGGAACGCCAGCGTGCACAACAGCACGACCGCGCCGAGACGGAACAGCAGCGTGCGCAGCGGCGACGTCGCGGGGCGCGTGAACAGCGTGCGCGCACGCGGCGCCTGCCACGGATTGCGGGCGCGACGCAGGCGCATGCGCAACGAGCGGCGCTGATCGGATGGCGTGGCCAACGGGGAATCTCCTGAAGGATGCGGGCTCGATTCTACGACGGGAACGCGTGTGCCCGGCCGTCACAGCATGCTGCGCGGCCGCACCATCGTCCCGTCGACGAACCGCCGCGCGCGAAACGCCGACAGGTCGAGCGACGGCGCGCCCGTGTCGATCCATTCGGCGAGCAGCCGGCCGACGATCGGCCCCATCGCGAAGCCGTGCCCGCAGAACCCTGTCGCAATCGCGAGCCCCGACGGCGTACCCGGCGCATCGATCACCGGGATGCCGTCGGGCAGCACGTCGATCAGGCCGGCCCACGCTTCGACGATCTGCGCATCCTTCAGCGCGGGAAAGATTGCCTTGAGCTTCGCGAGCGCGCGCGGCGCATGCGCCCGATTCGGCTGCGGCTGCGGATCGCGCGGCTCGATCGGCCCGGTCGCGCCGCCAATGCGTGCGAACACGTCGCGCCAGGCGGACGCATTCAGGTGCAGCCGGAATTTGTCGCGCTGCGACCAGAATTCCGGCCAGAAGAGGCTCAATCCGCGCAGGTGGCCGAGCGTCAGATCGACGTCGACCTGCATGTCGTCGGCGAGGTTGATCGCGCCGTTCTTGCGCTGCCGGATGCCGAGACCGTGCCCCCAGATCGTCGACGCGGACACGTCGGGCAGCACGTTGGTGCGCATGCAGGTGCCGCGCACGGCCTGCTGCGGCAGCCGGATGCCGACGCCGTCGAGCAGCCGGAAACTGGTCGCGCCGGCCGCGCAGATCACGCGCCGCGTGCGGATCGTGCCGCGTTCGGTCGCGACGCCGACGACCGCGCCGCCCGCCGTCTCGATCGCGGTCACGCCGCAGCCTTCGAAGAAACGCGCGCCGGCCTCGGTCGCGCGCGCCGCGAACGCGGCGGCCACGCGGCGCGGCTCGGCCTGGCCGTCGGTCGCCGTGTACAAGCCGCCGAGGGTACGCGCGTGCGTCGACAGGCCGTTCACGCGTTCGTCGATCTGTGCGCGCGTCAGCGTGCGCGTGTCGAGCCCGTGCTCGCGCGCCACGGTGAGCCACGCCTGGAACGAGGCCCAGTCGTCTTCGTTGTCCGCCAGGTAGAGGCAGCCGCCCTGCCGCCATTCGAGATCGAAACCGAGCGCCTGCTCCAGGCCTTCCCAGATCCGCATGCCGGCCATCATCAGCGGCACTTCGGCGGATTCACGCCCTTGCTGTCGCACGAAGCCCCACGCGCGCGTCGATTGCTGGCCGGCGATGCGCGATTTGTCGAGCACGACGGCTTTCAAGCCGCGCAAGCCGAGGTAGTACGCGGCCGCGCAGCCCATGATGCCGGCGCCGACGATCACGACGTCGGCTTCGGGTGGAAATGCCGTATCGGCGTGGCTCAATGCGTCGTGCAGCGGATAGGTGGTGGTCATTGTTTTCTGTCGGATGTCAGGGCACGGCAGGCGAAGCTTAGCGCGTCGATGCCGCGATCGCCGAAGCGGCCGCGGCTGGCAAGCAACTGTTCGCGCAGGATCAGCGCGAGCGGCTGCTGTCCGTCGAGCGGGAAAACGGCGAGCCGTTCCTGTATCTGCCGGCGTAGCGCGCACGCGCAATCGATGCGCGTCGCGCTCGACCACGCCACGTCGAATGCCCGATCACCGCGCAACCATTCAGTCAGGACTTCACGGCCTGCGCGGGGCGGCCGCTGCACAAGCGCTCAGTGCGAATAGCGCGTTTGCGTGCCAGCCGTACGATCGAACGGCTGCAGCCTCGCGAGCTGCTCGATCGACATCGTGACGACTTCGAGAACATGCCGCGCGATTTCGTCGTCGGCCATGCCGGCGTTGACGTACTGCTCGATGCTCATCGTGCGGGGCGGGTAGCTGCCGGTTTCGTCATCGACGATGTCGATCCTGGCTGTCCGCCTCTCGGGCGACAGCACGATCTGGACGGTCTTGCCGTGAACGACGGTCTGCATGCACAAGGTGGACATTCGCGGTCTCCAATTGCGTTGCCTTCGGACGATCGATACCCCACAACGGGAGTCGTCAATCTACAAATTTCCCGACGCATTCGCAATATTCAGGCAGCAATGCCGGCCGTTCGGCGCACTACCTCGCCGCTCGGCCCGAGGCCCGCATGGCACGGGCCGCGGCACCCGCCGCGCTACGCATAGCGGCTCAACCACTCTTCGGAGAATTGTCTGGCGTACGCGACCGCTTCGGCTTCGGTGTCGAATTCACCCAGCTTGCGGAACGCAGCCTCGCGGCTGAAACCCACCTTCGTGACCTCGACCTGCGCGGCGTATTTGCCGGTCTCCGTCACGCGCGGCTCGCAGTTCATTTCGTATCCGCGCATCAAGAATTTCTTCTGCATCGGTTCAACGCTTTTTTGAGACGGCGAAATCGTAGCATGCGGCTCGGCTGACGCCGAAAATGTAACTTCGTTGGTTTCACTAGAGGAAACCGTCCAGCGATCGTCCTACAAAAATGGCATGGCTACGTCGGTCCGGGCCAGTACGCGCCCTGCGCTGGTGCATCGCACGGCGATTACCTGCCGTCTCGTGCGCAATCGCATCCCGGTCCGTCGTCAATCCCATCCCGGTCCGTCGGAATGCGGACGTGAAGGCGTCGAACGCCCCGCCGCGCGCTCGCGCCGAGGCTGGTCGGACGTAACGTCATGACACACCTTTCACACAAACGCACCTTTCACAACACTGAATGACGACCATTTTGCGGTAAAGTTATCTTTTCCGTGCGTGGCCGGTCGGCTCGCCATTGGACGTCATGAAGACTGTCCGCCGAGACTGCCGCAAGGCGTCGTTCTGAACGTCACGATCCGTCCCCGTAGCATGACCACTGAAGCAATCACCACGGATTCCCTCGCGGTTGCCGAGCGCGTGCGCGAACTGATGACCCGCAACGGCATCGGCAAGCGCCAGCAGACCACCGAGCTGTGCCGCATCCTCGATCTGAGTTTCTCGCAAGGCCACCGCAAACTGCGCGGCAGCAGCCCCTGGACGCTCGCGCAGATCAAGAAAGTCGCCGAAGCGTACGGCGAACCCGCCGCCCAGTTGTTCGGCGCGCAAACGCTCGACCCCGGCATGGTCGGCGCCTATTCCCAGGAAGCCGTCCTGTATGCGGGCGTCGCCGAGATTCCGTGCACCGCCTGGATCGGCGCGCCGCTCGAAGCCGGCGCGCGCCCCGAGTTCGTCGCGTACGAACAGAACGGCCGCTGGCGCGTGCTGCGCCATACCGGCGTGCTGTACCAGAACGCGTACGACGTACACAAGATCGAGATCTATCCGCGCCGCGCGGAGAGCGACAAGCTCGTCGTCGCGGTGATCGACCCCGATCGCGTCAGCGCAACCGAGCTGTGCCGCTATCTCGAACGGCAGGGTTTCGCGACGGCCGCGTTCGACGGCCTCGCGGCGTTCGTCGACGCGCTGCAGGGTCAGGCCTTCGACGCGGTCCTGACCGAATGGCTGTTCGACGACGGGACGGCCGCCACCGCGATCAAGGCCGTGCGCACGTCCGACAACCCGGGCGCGCCGATTTTCGTGCTGACGGGCGACCTGCTCACCGGACGCGCGAGCGAGGCCGACATCAGCGAAGTGATCCGCGCGTTCGACGTGGTGTGCTACGAAAAACCCGCGCGCATGGCGATCCTCAGCGCCGATCTCGCGAAGCGGCTCACGCGCGGCTGACGTCCGCCGGGCCGGCCGCCCGAATCGCGAACGGCCAACCTCCGCGCGGCGCCGCGGGCATGAACGGGTTCCTCAGTACAATAGCCGCACCCGTTCACGCCCACGCCGGCATCCGCCGCCCGACGCCATGGCCCGCCTCATCCCCGACGACTGGAAAAGCCTCGCCGCGACCGGCGCGGCCGAACGCGAGCGCGAGACGCTCGCCGCGCTCGAACACGCGCTGCCCGACAGCTACACCGTGTATCACGGCGTCCACTGGACGCGCGCCGACCAGGCATTCTCGGTGTTCGGCGAAGCCGCGTTCGTCGTCGTGAGCCCGGCCGGGCGCGTGCTGCTGATCGAACAGAAGGCTGGCTTCCTGCGCGAGACCCCGAAAGGGCTCGTGAAGGTCTACCTGCAAAAGGAGCGCAATGTCCCGATCCAGCTCGCGCGCACGCAGGAGACGCTGCACCGGCGCCTGACGGCCGCGCTCGGCGCGGGCGTCTACGGCGTCGAGGCGCTGCTGTACTGCCCAGACTACTCGATCCGCGACGCGTCGATCGCCGGCGTCGCGCCCGACCGCATCGTCGATGCGTCGCGCAAGGCGCAGCTCGCGCAGGTGATCCAGCAGATCCTGCCCGAGGACGACGAGCACTTTCCGAACGCGCCGAAGCTCCACCATTTCCTCGCGGACGAACTCGCGCTCACGCCCGACACGAGCGCGCTCGTCGGGCAAGCCGGCACGCTCGTCACGCGGCTGTCGGGCGGGCTCGCCGCATGGGCGCGCCAGCTCGACTTCACGCCGTTCCGGCTGCGCGTGACCGGCACCGCGGGGTCGGGCAAGACCCAGCTCGCGGTGCAGGTGATGCGCGATGCCGTCGCGGCCGGCCAGCGCGTGCTCTACGTCTGCTTCAACCGGCCGCTCGCCGACTACATCGCGCGCATCGCACCGCCCGGCGCGAAGATCGCGAATTACCACCAGCTGTGCGACTGGGTCGCGCGTGACGGCGGCTATACGCCCGATTTCCAGGTGCCCGGCGAATTCGACCGGCTCGAGGCGCGCTTCGCGCAAGCGCCGATTCCCGAACGCTGGCGCTTCGACGTGCTGATCGTCGACGAAGGGCAGGATTTTCATGCGCCGTGGGCTGCCGCGCTGGAGCGGCTGCTGGCGCCGGACGGCGCATGGTGGTGGTTGGAAGATCCGTTGCAGAACCTGTACATGCGCGAACCCGTCGCGCTGCCCGGCTGGGTCACGTTGAAGGCGCTCACGAATTACCGCAGCCCGCGCGACCTGCTCGAATTCGTGCGCGACGTCGTCGGCCGGATCGAGCCGCTCGCGGCCGAACTGCGCTCGGGCAGCCCGTTCGACGGCTCCGATCTGTCGGTGTCGGCCTACGGGGAAGAAGGCGCGTCGGGCGACGCACTGGCGCAAGCCTGCATCGACGCGACCAAGCGTGCGATCACGCAGGCGCTGTCGCTCGGTTTCCGCAAGCAGGACATCGCGGTGCTGTCGTACCGCGGCCGCGAAGGCTCGGTGCTCGCGCCGCTCGACCAGCTCGGCCCGCACCGGATCAAGCGCTTCACCGGCAAGTACGATCTGTTCGGCAACCCCGAGTATCGCGAAGGCGACGTGCTGCTCGATTCGATCTACCGCTTCAAGGGCCAGGCGGCGCCGTGCGTGATCCTCACCGAGGTCGACTTCGACACGCTCGACGCGCGTGCCGCGCGCAAGCTGTTCGTCGGTGCGACGCGCGCGACGATGAAGCTGCTGATCGTCGCGTCGTCGCGCGCGGCCGCGCAACTGGCGGACGCAGCGGGTTGACGCAGCGGGCGGGCGAGCGCCTGCCCGTCACCGCGCCGCCGTCGTTTCGCTTCAGGCGACGCGGAACGCGCCCACCGCGCGACGCAGCCCGTCGGCCTGCTCCTCGAGCGACGCGGCGGCCGCGGCCGCCTGCTCGACGAGTGCCGCGTTCTGCTGCGACACCTGATCCATCTGCGACACCGCGCGGTTCACCTGCTCGATCCCGTCGCGCTGCTCGCTCGACGCGGCCGCGATCTCCGTCATGATGCCCGTCACGCGGCCGATCGCCTGCTGGATGTCCTGCATCGTCGTGCCGGCCATGCCGACGAGCCGCGAGCCGGTCGCGACCCGTTCGACCGATTCGCCGATCAGCGTGCGGATTTCCTTCGCCGCGGACGCCGAGCGCTGTGCCAGCGTGCGCACCTCGCCCGCGACCACCGCGAAACCGCGGCCCTGCTCGCCCGCGCGCGCGGCTTCCACCGCCGCATTCAGCGCGAGGATGTTGGTCTGGAACGCGATGCCTTCGATCGTGCCGATGATGTCGGCGACCTTCTGCGAGCTCTGGTCGATTTCGTTCATCGTGCCGATCACCTCGCCGACGACCGTCGCGCCGCGCGTCGCGATCTCGCTCGCGCTGTCCGCGCAGGCCTGCGCCTCGAGCGCGTGGTCCGCGTTCTGCTTCACGGTCGCCGTCAGTTGCTCCATGCTCGCGGCCGTCTCCTGCAGCGCCGACGCCTGTTCCTCGGTGCGCTGCGACAGGTCGGTGTTGCCGGCCGCGATCTGGTGCGTCGCCGTCGAAATCGCTTCGGAGCCCTGGCTCACCTGGCGCACCGTATCCGCGAGGCTACGCTGCATGCCGGTCACACCCTTGACCAGTTCGGCCATCTCGTCACGCGACGACCAGCGCACTTCCGACGTGAGGTCGCCGTCCGACAGCCGGCGGAAATGCGACAGCAGGCGATTCACCGGTTGCGTGATCGCGAAATGCAGGCCGATCGCGCAGCCGAGGCACGCGGCCAGCCCGAATGCGATGCCCGCGATCGCACCCATGCGCATCCAGCCGTAATAGGTCTGCGCGGTGTCGTACACATCCTTGCCGCGCGCGGCCTGGTACGCATCGAGCGCGTCGGTCGCCTGCGTGAGCGCGACCGACAGCGGCGGCGCGACGGTCATTAGCAAGCGGTCGGCTTCGTCGCGCCGCCCTTCGCGGATCGCATCGATCATCGGCTTCAGCGCCTGCCCGATCAGCGTCTGGCGCGCGGCATCGAGGCGGCTCGCGAGCGGGCCCTCGTCGCCGTCGTGCGGCATCGCCGCGTAGTTGCGCCATGCCGTGTCGGCCTTCGCGAGATAGCCCTCGGCCTTCTTCACGAGCTCGGGCACCTCCGGCGCTTCCGGATGCAGCAGCGCACGGTCGAGCGTGGTGCGCACGATCGTCAGGTTCAGGCTCGCCGCGGACAGCGCGGTCTTCGCCGCCAGTTGCCGCGTATAGGCCTCGTCGAGGGCGCGGTTGGAGCTCTGCATGCCGGCGAGGCCGATCAGCCCCGACACGACGAGCAGCACGGCGACGAGGCCGAGCGTGGAGAAGATCCGCGTACGGATGGAGAAACGGGAAAACAGGGCGTTCAGGTTCATGACGGCACGTGAGCGGTGAAAAGAGCCGCGGCAATCGGTCCGCGGCCCTCTCTATTACGGTTTGCCTGCAAAAAACTTGAGTCCGGCCCTGCCTTGCGGCTGATCGTGGTCAATTTTCCCGGCGGCAATCTCCCGTTACGACTGCAACATATCGAGGCTGGGCAGAAATTGACTAGTCAATCATTCATGGCTATATTTCGACCCAATTACCTGCCATGGCAGATATCTCGATGACCACCGATACCCTCCTCACTCCGCCGGCCGCCGACGCGGCCCGTCGCGACGCGCCGACCGGGCTGATCGTCGCCGCGCTGCTGCTCGTCATGCTGCTGTCCGCGCTCGACCAGACGATCGTGTCGACCGCGCTGCCGACGATCGTCGGCGAACTCGGCGGGCTCGACCAGTTGTCGTGGGTCGTCACCGCGTACCTGCTGTCGTCCACCGTCGTGCTGCCGCTGTACGGCAAGCTCGGCGACCTATACGGCCGCAAGATCGTGCTGCAGGCGGCGATCGTGCTGTTCCTCGCCGGCTCCGCGCTGTGCGGCGTCGCGCAGGACATGACGCAACTGATCGTGCTGCGCGCGCTGCAGGGGCTCGGCGGCGGCGGCCTGATGGTCGTCACGATGGCCGCGATCGGCGATCTGGTGCCGCCCGATCGCCGGGCGCGCTACCAGGGGATGTTCGGCGGCGTCTACGGCCTCGCGACGATCGTCGGGCCGCTGCTCGGCGGCTTCCTGGTCGAACACCTGTCGTGGCGCTGGATCTTCACGATCAACCTGCCGCTCGGCGTGCTCGCGCTCGCGGTGATCGGCATGGCGTTCCGGCCGCACACCGCGCACGTGAAGCACCGGATCGACTACATGGGCGCCGCGTTCCTCGCGACCGCCCTCACCTGCGTGATCCTGTTCACGAGCGAAGGCGGCTCGCTGCTGCCGTGGACGTCGCCGCAGCTATGGATGACGCTCGTGCTCGGCCTCGTCGCGATCGGCGGCTTCATTTACGAAGAACGCCTCGCGGCCGAACCGATCATGCCGCTCGAGCTGTTCCGCCACCGCACCTTCGTGCTGGTCAGCCTGATCGGTTTCGTGGTCGGCATCGCGCTGTTCGGCTCGGTCACGTTCATCCCGCTCTACCTGCAGGTCGTGAAGGGCTCGACGCCGTCGCAGGCCGGCATGCAGCTGCTGCCGATGATGGGCGGGATGCTCGTCACGTCGATCGTGAGCGGGCGGCTGATCTCGCGGCTCGGCTCGTACCGAATGTTCCCGATCGCGGGGACGCTGACCGGCGGCGTCGCGATGGCGCTGCTGTCGACGCTGACGCTCGACACGCCGCTGCACACGATGTACGCGTACATGGCGCTGCTCGGGATCGGCCTCGGGATGGTGATGCCGGTGCTGACGCTCGCCGTGCAGAACACGGTCGAATTCCGGCACATGGGGGTGGCGACGTCGGGCGCGACGCTGTTCCGCTCGATCGGCGGCTCGCTCGGCGTCGCCGCGTTCGGCGCGCTGTTCTCGCACGGGCTGCAGTCGCGGATGACGCATGCGCTGCCGGCCGGCACGGAATTGCCGCCCGCGCTCGGCCCGGCCGCCGTGCATCAGTTGCCGGATGCCGTGCGCGACGCGTATCTGCATGCGTTCGCCGGCTCGCTGCACGTCGTGTATCTGTCGGCCGCGACGGTCATCGC
Source organism: Burkholderia sp. E168m22 (assembly GCF_001319805.1). Lineage (NCBI taxonomy): Bacteria > Pseudomonadati > Pseudomonadota > Betaproteobacteria > Burkholderiales > Burkholderiaceae > Burkholderia > Burkholderia sp. E168m22. The sequence goes on along the minus strand of NZ_BBSK01000084.1, from coordinate 89,605 downwards.
GATCGCGTTCGTGCTCGCGTGGTTCGTCGAGGATGCGCCGCTGCGCAAGCACCACTGACCAGCGGGTGGCTTGCGACGCGACCGTCGAGCCGCGTCGCGAGTCGCCCGCGCCCGCAACCTGCCGTCACGCCAGCAGCACGACACCGCCCGTCGTCGCGCGCGACTCCAGCAACCGGTGCGCGTCGGCCGCCTGTTCGAGCGGCAGCCGCGCGCCGATCTCGACGTGCATGCCGCCCGCCAGCCGGTCGAGCGTCGCACGCGCGGCGTCTCGATAGGCGCCGACGTCGCGCGCGATGAAACCGAGCACGCTCGGCCGCGCAAGCGCGATCGAACGGGCCGGGCCCAACTCGTCGAGATCGAACGTCTGCCGCGCGCCGATCGCCGCCACCTGCCCGATGCTCGCGACCATCCCGAACGGACGAACCGCCCCGAGCGTACGGGTCAGCACGTCGCCGCCGATTCCGTCGATCGCGTAATCGACGCCGGCCCCGCCGCCGAACGCACGCGCGGCTGCGACGAAATCCTCCTCGCGATAATCGACCACCGCTTCGGCGCCGTGCGCGCGCACGAGCGCGGCTTTCGCGGCCGATCCGACCGTGCCGATCACCCGCGCGCCGAGCGCATGCGCCCACTGCGTCGCGAGCAGCCCGACGCCGCCGGCCGCCGCGTGCACGAGCACCGTATCGCCGGCGCCGACCTGGCGCACGCGATGCAGCAGCATGTAGACGGTGATCCCCTTCAGCAGCCCGGCGGCGGCGGCTTCGTCGCTCAGCCCGTCGGGAATCGGCAGCACGCGCTCGGCCGGCATCGTGCGCAGGCTCGCATAGCTGCCGGTCGGCATGCCGGCATAGGCGACGCGCTGACCGGGCACGAACTCCGTCACGCCCGGCCCGACCGCGTCGATCACGCCGGCCGCCTCGACGCCGAGCGCGTCCGGCAGCGCGGGCAACGCGTGCGCGCCCGTCCTGAAATAGATGTCGACGAAATTCACGCCGATCGCGGTCTGGCGAATCCGCACTTCGCCGGCCCCGGGTAACCCGACGGGCGCATCGACGCGGCGCAGCACGCCGGCGTCGCCGTAACGGTCGATGCCGATCCGGATGGCGTTGGCACTTTGGGTCATGACGTTCCTCGCTATCGAATGAAGTGAATGAAGTGACACGATGATCCCATCGTGCATAATCGAACGGAATTCACGCTTAACGCCCATCTACTGTGCAAAATTCGACCGATCACGATTCTGCCGGCGCACCCGCGCTGCCGATGAGCTGGGACGACATCCGCTACTTTCTGGCGGTGATGCGCGGCGGCAGCCTGTCGGCCGCCGCGCGAGCGCTGCAGGTCCAGCATTCGACGGTCGCGCGGCGCATCGACGCGCTGGAGTCGGCGCTGGGAATCCGGCTGTTCGACCGGCTGCCGCGCGGCTGGCCGCCGACCGACGAAGGGCTGCACCTGGCCGAGCACGCCGCGCGCCTCGAAGCCGACGCGCATGCGTTCGCGCGCGCCGCGCAAGGGGCGGCCGCGCTCGACGGCGTGGTGCGCGTATCGGCGTCGCCGGTGTTCGCCAGCCATTTCCTCGCGCCGCGCCTGGCCCGTGCGCAGCGCGCATGGCCGGCGCTGCGGATCGACCTGATGGGCGAGATGCATGCGGCCAACCTGTATGCGCGCGAAGCCGATCTCGCGGTGCGGCTGTCGCGGCCGAGCGAACCGGGGCTCGCCGCGCGCCGGCTCGGCACGATGCGCTTCGCGCTGTGCGCGGCACCGGAATGGGCGGACGCGCCGCCCGACACCTGGCCGTTCGTCGGCTACGACGACGCGCTCGCGCAAACGCCGCAGCAGCAATGGCTCGAACGCGTCGCGGCCGGGCGCCGTTTTGCGTTCATCGCCAACGACCTCGCCGCGCAGCATCGCGCGTGCGCAGCCGGGGCCGGCGTCGCGCTGCTGCCGCGGTTTCTCGTCGACGATCCGGCCGCGCACGCCGGCGCACCGCTCGTCGAGCTGACGGCCGCGCCGCGTTGCGACATCGAGCGCGAAATCTGGCTCGTCGTTCATCCGGACGTGCGCCGGTCGCCGCGCGTGCAGCGCGTCGCCGACGCGATCGCCGATGCGGTTCATGCGGCGGACGGCCGGCTGTAAGCCGCCGCAACCGTCGAAACCGCAAACGGCTTTGCCACGCGCGTCGGCGGCCGGCATAGTAGCGTTTTGACTTCACCGCCCTGCCGCCATGTCCACCGCTCCCACCTGCGTCGTGCGCGACGCGACCGACGCCGACCTCGACGCGATCCACGCGATCTATGCACACCACGTTCACCACAGCGTCGCGTCGTTCGAGGAAACGCCGCCCGACGTCGCCGAACTGCGCGCCCGCCGCGACGCGGTGCTCAACCACGGGCTGCCGTATCTCGTCGCCGAATGCGACGGCCGCGTGGCCGGCTACGCGTACGCGACACCCTACCGCACGCGCAGCGCGTACCGCTTCGCGATCGAGGATTCGATCTACATCGACGACGCGCAGCGCGGCCGCGGAATCGGCCGCGCGCTGCTCGACGCGCTGATCGCGCGCTGCGAAGGCGGCCCGTGGCGGCAGATGATCGCGGTGATCGCCGACGGCGGCACCGGCGGCTCGACGTCGCTGCATCGCGCGTTCGGCTTCGAACCGGCCGGCCTGCTGAAAGCGGTCGGCTTCAAGCACGGCCGCTGGATCGACACGGCGCTGCTGCAGCGCCCGCTCGGCGACGGCGCGAACACGCGCCCCGCCTCGCCCGAGCCTGCCGCCGCGCGCTAGAATGGCCGCATGTCAAAACAGACTCATTCCACGCCCGACGAGGCCACGCCGGATTCCCGCAACGAGTACACGGTCGACGAACTCGCGCGCGTGTCCGACACCACCGTGCGCAACGTCCGCGCGTACCAGGACCGCGGGCTGCTGGCGCCGCCGGAGAAACGCGGGCGCGTCGGCATCTACGACGACACGCACGTCGCGCGCCTGAAGCTGATCAATCATCTGCTCGCGCGCGGCTACACGCTGTCGAACATCCAGGACCTGATCAAGGCGATCGACGAAGGCCACGACCTGCGCTCGATCCTCGGCCTCGAGAACGCGATCGGCGGCCGCTGGTCGCACGAGCTGCCGAAAACCTATTCGCTCGCGCAACTCGCGCAGATGTTCGGCCCGCAAGCGACCACGCAACTGTCGCGCGTGACCGAGCTCGGGCTGCTCGAACGGCGCGGCCTGTCGTTCGTCGCGAAAAGCCCCGCGCTGCTCGAGGCGGCGGCCGCGATGACGAAGGAAGGGATTCCGCCGCGCGAGCTGCTCGACGTGATCAGCCTCGCGCGGCCGCATTTCGACGCGATCGCGCGGCTGCTCGTCGATCTCGTCGTGAAGCGGCTCGACCGCTACGACGCCGGCACGCTGCCGCCGGCCACCGACGTGCCCGAACTGGTCGACGCGATCTGGCGGCTGCGTCCGCTCGCTGCCGTGTTCGTCGAAGGCGAGACGAACCGCGCGCTCGAAACCGCGGCCGGCGCGTATCTCGGCGGCCGGGTCGCGACGATCCTCGACAAGAAGCTCAGCGACGAAGCGGCGCGGCAGTCCGGCGCGCCGGATACGTCCGATCCGGCAGGCCACGACGACAAAGCATAGGGCCGACGCCGTCATATCCATATAGGCAATGCTTCGTTTGCGGGCACGATCGCCCATGCGACGATTCTTCCAACCGAGCGGCACCGGCCGCTCTCCGAAGATGCCTCGCATGGAGTTCATTCGATGATTCGTTTCACCCGCTGGATCACCCGCGCCGCCGCCGTCTCGCTGGTCGCCTTGTCCGCCGCGTCGGCGTTCGCGCAAGGCGGCGCCGACAAGATCGTGCGCATCGGTTATCAAAAGGCCGGCCTGTTGTCGATCGTCAAGGCGCAGGGCGCGCTCGAGGCGCGGCTCAAGCCGCTCGGCTATGGCGTCCAATGGTTCGAATTCCCGGCCGGCCCGCAACTGCTCGAAGCACTGAACGCAAACAGCATCGACTTCGGCTATACGGGCGCGCCGCCGCCCGTGTTCGCGCAGGCGGCCGGCGTGCAGTTCGTCTATGTCGGCGCGGAACCGCCGGCGCCGCACAACGAGGCAGTGTTCGTAAAGGCCGATTCGCCGATCCGGACGGTGGCCGGCCTGCGCGGCAAGAAGGTCGCGCTGCAGAAAGGCTCGAGCGCGAACTACCTGCTGCTCGAGGCGCTGAAGAAGGCCGGCGTGCGCTATGACGAAATCCAGCCGGTCTATCTCCCGCCGGCCGACGCGCGCGCCGCGTTCGAAAGCGGCAACGTCGACGCGTGGGCGGTTTGGGACCCGTACTACGCGGCCGCGCAGAGCGCGCTGAAGGTGCGCACGCTGTCCGACTACACGGGGCTCGCGGCGACCAACAATTTCTACGAGGCGACGCGGAGTTTCGCGCAACAGCATCCCGACGTGGTCGGCGCGATCCTGAAACAGGCGCGCGAAACGGGCCAGTGGGTCAACGGGCATCCGGCCGACACGGCCGCGCTGCTGGCGCCGAAGGTCGGGTTGCCGCAGGCGCTCGTCGAGACGTGGATCAAGCGCGTGCCGTTCGGTGCGGTGCCGCTCGACGAGCGCATCGTCGCCGCGCAGCAAGGTGTGGCCGATGCGTTCTACGCGGCGAAGCTGATTCCGCAGAAGCTGAGCGTGGCCGACAACGCCTGGGTCGACAAGAACGTCGCGAGTGCGCTGGCGGCGAAGTAATACGCGCGGCACCCTCCCTCAGCAGGCCGGCCGGGCGCGATGCCCCGCCGGCCGCTTTCGTGTCCCGCGTGGCACACGCTCAACGCAACGCGTTCGCCACCTTCTTCTGCCGCCATACACACAGCAGATCGCAAGCGACATGCGCGGCCGCGATCGCCGTGATGTCCGCATGATCGTACGCGGGCGCCACCTCCACCACATCCGCTCCGACCAGATTCACCGCCCCGAGCGAGCGCACGATCGCCAGCGCCTGCGCCGACGACAAGCCGCCCGCCACCGGCGTCCCGGTTCCCGGCGCGAACGCCGGATCGAGGCAATCGATGTCGAAGGTCAGATACGCAGGCCGCGCGCCGACGATCTCGACGATCCGCTCGACCGCCGCCCGCGCACCATGGTCATGCACCCACGCGGCATCGAGCCGCTCGATCCCGAGAAAGTCGTCGTTCCACGTGCGGATGCCGACCTGCACCGACGTCGCGGGATCGATCAGCCCTTCCTTCACGGCCTTGTAGAACATCGTCCCGTGATTGAGGCTGTCCGGATCGTCGTCGGCCCACGTATCGCAATGCGCGTCGAAGTGAATCAGCGACAGCGGCTTGCCATAGCGCTCCGCGTGCGCGACCAGCAGCGGATACGTGATGTAGTGATCGCCGCCGAGCGTCAGCATCTTCGCGCCCGAGCGCAGGATCGTGCGCGCATGCTCGACGATCGCCGGCTTGATCGACAGCGGATTGTGCGCGTCAAACCAGCAGTCGCCGTAGTCGACGGCCGCGAGATCGTCGAACGGATCGAAGCCCCACGGATACGGATGGAGCTCCGCGAGCTGCACGCTCGCCGCGCGGATCGCGGCCGGCCCGAGCCGCGCGCCGGAACGATAGGTCGTCGCGAGATCGAGCGGTACGCCGGAGATCGCGACGTCGACGCCGTCGAGCGCACGGGAGTAATTGCGGCGCATGAACGACAGCACGCCCGCATAGGTGTTTTCGATCGAGGAACCGTACGGCGTCGTGCGACGGATCGCGCCGTCGCCGTGGAGAAGTTCGGTCATGGTCGGACCTGTTTTCGTGGGGAGCCGGCGCCGCCCTTCGCATCAGCGCGCGGGCCGGGCACGGCATGGATTCATCGGCACGCCCCGGCTCGCGCATCCGGTCGCGCGGCCAGGCGGGGCATCGACAACGGCAATACCGCGGCGATCATAGCAAGCCGAATCGCAGCCGTTGCCCCGGTTCAGCCGGGGCAACGCGCGGAAAAACCAGCGGCGGCATCGCGGCTCGTCGCCGTCGTTTCCTAGAAGGATTCACCGGTTTTCGCGCCTTCGTTCTTCCGGATAATGGCCGGCAGCCGCGCCCTCGACGGCGCGCCGTCCGCTGCAGACGAAGACAAACCGGAGACACCCGCCTTGATCGCCACGCTTCCCGCCACCTATCGCCGGCTCTGGCCGCTCGCCATCGCCGCGGCGTTGCTGTACGGACTGTCGCTCGCCGCCGCACCCTATCCGGGCCAGGCCGCCGCGAAAGCCGCGATGGGCATCCTGCTGCTCGCGGCGGGCAGCACCTGCGGCGCGCCGCGCGAACGCGCGTGGCTGTGCGCGGCGCTCGCGACCGCCGTGCTCGGCGACGTACTGCTCGCGCTGCCCGACTGGCCGCTGTCGTTCGTCCTCGGCCTCGGCGCGTTCCTGCTCACGCACCTGTGTTATTGCGCGATCTTCTTCCGGTGGCGCGCGCGGCCGCACGGCTGGCGCATCGTTGCGCTCGTCGGGCTATGGATCGCCGCGCCGGCGTTCTACGCGGCGTTCTTCCCGCACCTCGGCGAGCTGCTGGCGCCGGTCGCCGTCTACATGCTCGTGCTGTGCGTGATGGCGAGCTTCGCGCTCGCCGCCCGCACGCGCGGCCCGCTGGTCGCCGTCGGCAGCCTGATCTTCGTCGGCTCCGACACGCTGATCGGCGTCGGCCGCTTCCTTGACGGCTTTCCGGGCATCGACTATCTGATCTGGGGCCTCTATGCGCTCGCGCAGGTCACGATCGTGGCCGGGGTTTTCCATGAGACGGCCGCCCGATCGATCCGTCCCTGATACCGTTTCAAACGGACCGTCGCGCGCCGGCGGTCCCGTTTCTTCCCCGTCTCGCCCTGCCGACGGCCTTTTCCGGCCATCCCGCATTGCGGAAACTGCTCCGTTCCAAACCCCGCTCAGCCTTTTCCCGCCTGGCTTCCGGCCCTTAGAGCGCCGCTTCTAGCCTCTTGCGGTTTCCGGGTTCACCCACTATCGTTACATCAAACAATGTAACATTCAAAAATGAGCCAAATCGGAGACACCCGGATGAATGCTCGCACGTTGCCTTTCGGTCCACCCGGCCATGACGGCCTGGACGAAACCATCGACATCGCCATCATCGGCACCGGCTTCGCCGGCCTCGGGATGGCGATCCGCCTGAAACAGACGGGCGTGACCGACTTCGTCGTCCTCGAGAAGGCCGCGTCGGTCGGCGGCACGTGGCGCGACAACCATTACCCCGGGTGTGCATGCGACGTGCAATCGCACGTCTATTCGTTCTCGTTCGCGCCGAACCCGCGCTGGACGCGCATGTTCGCGCCGCAGCCGGAGATCCGCGCGTATCTCGAAGACTGCGTGCAGCGCTTCGGCGTCGGCCCGCACCTGCGGCTGAATCACGAATTGCAGCGCGCCGAATACGACGAAGCCGCGCAACGCTGGCGCCTCACGTTCGCGAACGGCAAGCGGCTGTCCGCGCGCGTGCTGGTGTCGGGGATGGGCGGCCTGTCGCGCGCCGCGCTGCCGGCGATTCCCGGTGTCGAAAACTTCCAGGGCCGTGCGTTCCATTCACAGCAGTGGGATCACGACTACCCGCTCGAAGGCAAGCGCGTCGCGGTGATCGGCACTGGCGCGAGCGCGATCCAGTTCGTGCCGCAGATCGCGCCGCGCGTGAAGGAACTCGCACTGTTCCAGCGCACGCCGCCGTGGATCATGCCGAAGCCCGACCGTAACCTGAGCGGCTTCGAGAAATGGCTGTTCCGCACGCTGCCGTTCACGCAGAAGCTCGTGCGCAGCGGCATCTACTGGATGCTCGAATCGCGCGTGCTCGGCTTCGCGATCCATCCGTCGCTGATGAAGAACGTGCAGAAGCTCGCGCTGCGCCACATCCGCAAGCAGATTCCCGATCCGGAGCTGCGCAAGGTGGTCACGCCGAACTACACGCTCGGCTGCAAGCGCGTGCTGATCTCCAACGACTACTACCCGGCGCTGTCGCGCAAGAACGTCGACGTGATCACGACCGGCATCGACCATATCGAAGCCGACGCGGTCGTGACGACCGACGGTAAGCGCCATGAAGTCGACTGCCTGATCTACGGCACCGGCTTCCAGGTGGCCGACCCGTATCCGCGCGGCGCGATCATCGGCCGCGGCGGCCTCGATATCGTCGACGCGTGGCGCGACGGCGCGCACGCGTATCTCGGCACGACGCTGCCCGGCTACCCGAACTTCTTCATGATCGTCGGCCCGAACACGGGCCTCGGCCACAACTCGATGGTGTTCATGATCGAGTCGCAGATCGAATACATCCTCGGCGCGCTGCAGGCGATGCGCCGCGAGCGCGCGGAGGCGATCGAGGTGCGCCCGCTCGTCGAGGCGCAGTTCAACAGCGACCTGCAAGGCAAGCTGAAGAAGGCGATCTGGTCGACGGGCGGCTGCAAGAGCTGGTACCTCGACCCGCGCACCGGCAAGAACACGACGTTGTGGCCGGGCTTCACCTGGCGCTTCCGCCAGGCCACCGCGCACTTCTCGATCGCCGATTACCACGCGTATCGCGCACCGCACGACACGACCGCGCGGCCCGCCGCCGCGCCAGCCGCTTCCGCTTCCACGTCCGCCGAAGCGGCCTGAGTCAGACAAGGAGCCACGACATGAGAGATTTCGCCAACAAGGTCGCCGCGATCACGGGTGCCGGCTCGGGCATGGGCCGCGCGCTCGCGATCCAGCTCGCGCAGGCCGGCTGCCACGTGTCGCTCGCCGACAAGAACGGCGTCGGCCTCGCCGAAACCGAACGGATCGTCCGCGCGATCGCGCCGAACGTGCGCGTGTCGACGCGCGTCCTCGACGTCGGCGATCGCGACGCGATGTTCGCGTGGGCCGACGACACCGCGAAAGAGCACGGCAAGGTCAACCTGATCTTCAACAATGCGGGCGTCGCGCTGTCGAGCACGATCGAAGGCATGGAATACAGCGATCTCGAGTGGATCGTGAACATCAACTTCTGGGGCGTCGTGCACGGCACGAAGGCGTTCCTGCCGCACCTGAAGGCATCGGGCGACGGCCACGTGATCAACACGTCGAGCATCTTCGGGATCTTCGCGCAGCCGGGCATGAGCGGCTACAACGCGACCAAGTTCGCGGTGCGCGGCTTCACCGAATCGCTGCGCCAGGAACTCGACATGATGAAGTGCGGCGTGTCGGCCACCTGCGTGCATCCGGGCGGCATCCGCACGAACATCGCGCAGTCGAGCCGCGTCGCGAAGAACATGGTCGGCTTCATCGTCGAGAGCGAACAGCAAGGCAAGGACAGCTTCGAGAAGTTCTTCATCACGACCGCCGACGACGCCGCGCGCACGATCCTCGCCGGCGTGCGCAAGAACAAGCGCCGCGTGCTGATCGGCCGCGACGCGAAGGGCGCGGACTGGATGGCCCGCATCCTGCCGGCCGCCTACCAGGCGCTCGTCGTGCTCGCGACCCGCCGCGAGGCCGCGAAGGCCCGCCGTGCCGCACGCGGCACGCCGGCGCCGGCCCCGGTGCACGCCACCTACAACAATGCAGGCAATCAGGGAGAACAATCATGATGACACCGAACATGATGCCCGTGCGGCGCGACATCCGTTTCGCGCTGCCCCCCGAACGCGCGAAGGACTGGCACGTGCAGGGCGTGCCGGTCACGCACTTCATGAATGCGCTGTCGCTGCTGTTCCCGGCCGGCGAACGCTTCTTCATGGATTCGGTGCGCAACTACCGCGACCGGATCGAGGACCCCGAGCTGAAGAAGCAGGTGATCGGCTTCATCGGCCAGGAAGCGATGCACACGCGCGAGCACATCGAGTACAACGACCTGCTGCAGGCGTCCGGCCTGCCCGCGCACAAGCTCGACAAGCGCCTGTGGACGATCCTCGGCTGGTTCAAGAAGGTGCTGCCGCACTCGATGCAGCTGGCGATCACGATCGCGCTCGAGCACTACACGGCGATCCTCGCGAACCAGTTGCTGTCGGGCCACGAACACCGGATCGACGGCTCGGTCGAGGGCTACCAGCAGATGTGGATGTGGCATGCGATGGAGGAAACCGAGCACAAGGCGGTGTCCTACGACGTGTGGCGCACCGTGATGAAGCCGGGCCTCGGCAGCTACCTGCTGCGCACCGGCACGATGCTGACGACGACCGTATTCTTCTGGGCCATCGTGTTCGACTTCCACGTGCGGCTGATGCGCGCGCACCGTCGAGAACACGGCAAGTTCGGCGGCATGTGGCGCCTCGTGAAGTATCTGTACAGTCCGAAGAACGGCGTGTTCCCGAGCATCGCGCGCGAATGGCTCGACTACTTCCGTCCGGGCTTCCACCCGTGGGATCACGACAACCATCAATACCTGCAGGAGCTCGACACGCTGCTCGAGAACATCGACGCGACCAACGCGCGCTATGCGGCGCAAGCCGCCCCGCGCCGCGTGCCGCTGCATTCGGTCGCGCAGGCATGACGCGATGGCGCGCGCTCACGAGATGCTGACCGTCCAGTCCGGCGACGTGAAACTCGCCGTCTACGTAAGCGGGTCGCGCCGCGCGCCGCCGCTGATCCTCGTGCACGGCTATCCCGACTCGGCGGCCGTGTGGGCGCCGATCCGCGCGCGGCTCGCGAAGCGCTACCGCGTGATCGCGTACGACGTGCGCGGCGCCGGCGCATCCGATGCGCCGCGCCGCCGCGCCGACTACACGCTCGAGCGGCTCGCCGGCGACCTGAAGGCAGTCGCCGACGCGACCTGCGGCGGCCGGCCGTTCCATCTCGTCGGCCACGACTGGGGCTCGATCCAGTGCTGGGAGGCCGTGACCGACCCGGCGTTGCGCGGCCGCATCGCGTCGTACACGTCGATCTCGGGCCCGTGCCTCGATCACGTGTTCCGCGCGAAGCTGCGGCTCAAGCAGAGCCTGAAGTCGTGGTACATCGGGTTCTTCCATCTGCCGGTCGTGCCGTCGCTGGTATGGCGGCTCGGCGGGGCCGCGCTGTGGCCGCGCTGGCTCCAGCTCACCGAACGCGTGCGGGCCGAGCGCGATCCCGTGCAACTGAAGAACGCGTTGAACGGGATGCAGATGTACCGTGCGAACTTTCTCGCGCGGGCCCGCAAGCCGCGTGAACGGTACGCGCAGGCGCCGGTGCAGATCCTCGTCCCGGTACGCGACCGCTACGTGACCCCCGAGATGTCGGTCGACCTCGACCGCTGGCTCGGTGACCACGTGCGCGAGGAAATCGATGGCACGCACTGGATCGTGCTGCGCCATCCCGACCTGATCGCGTCGCGGATCGACCGGTTCGCGTCCGCGCATGAACGGCCCGCGGTCGCGGCAGTACCGGCGGCGGCGCCGGCCGCGCAAACGGGCGCCGCAGTTCAGCGCAGCGGCGGCAGGCGCTTGAACAGCGTTTCGTAGTCGATCACGAGCCCGTCGTTGTCGATGTCCATTTCCGCGGTGAAATTCCGGAAGATCCCTTCGTAGCGGTAGCGGCGGCCCGGTTCGATGCACGCATAAGCCTGCTTGACCGGCGTGACCGTCAGGTCGGGCGTCGAGATGTACGCGACGTCGATCGGCCGCCGCTCGCCGCGCGCGAGCTCGAGGCGGCCGATCGGCAGCGAATTCGTAAACGGCGTCGCCGCGATGTCGATGTCGATGCAGCCGGCGAGCTCGTACAGTTCGCGGCCTGAACCGTCGCGCCAGTGCCCGGCCCCGTCGCCGTGCAGCTCGAGCGTGCCGCCGCCCATCACCTTGAGCACCGCGTACTTCACCCGCCACTGCGAATCGCACTCGACGCGATACGCAAGCCCGTACGCGCGGCCGTACCGCTGGCCGACCACGGCGCTTTCGACGACGATCGCGCCGCCACTGCGGTCGAACGTCAGATGTTCGACCCCGTCGCCTTCGAGCGACGCCCACCGCACCTCACGCATCGTTCCACCTCCTTGGTATCCCGTGTCGGGGCATCGTCACATAAATCATCGCTATCCGGAATGTCACCGTCGATCGAGTCCAGCTCGGCGGCCCGGTCGCTAGAGCGTTGAAACTGACGCGCATTGGCCCCCCCTTGGCGGCAGCCCAGCGGGCACGCGAAAACAATAGCGATGGCGCAAGTTTGATATCGAATCGCCGGAATCTCGCGAAAATGCCAACAAAACACCTCCAAGTACGCGCCCCGCACCTCTCGACGCCCCGTTTCAGGGCATCGACCTCAAATCCTGACTATCCAGAATTCCCTATTCCGGTGCATCGCGGAGTGTCCTATGCTCGCGGCTCATCCTGTTCCGCTGCCATCATGCCTACCGCCCGCCCCGCCTCGCCGTCGATCGACCTGCGCATCCTGCTGCGCGGCATCGGGCAGGTCGTGCTACAGGCGAATGCGCTCACCGGCGCGCTGCTGCTCGTCGCGCTGGCACTGACCGACCTGCGGCTCGCGTGCGCGGCGCTGGTCGGCTCGGCCGCCGCCAGCATGACGGCCGTGCTGATGGGCGCCGAACGCCGCGACGTCGAACAGGGGCTGCACGGCTTCAACGGCGCGCTGGCCGCGCTGATCGCCGTGCTGTTCGCGCCCCATCCACTCGCCGCCGTCGCGCTGATACCCTTGGTCGCGATCGGCGCGGCGCTCGTGCAACGCGCGATGCGCAAGCCGCTCGCCCGCTGGCGTCAGTGCCCGTATTCGAGCCCGTGCCTGGCCGTCACCGCGCTGTGGCTGCCGTTTGTCGCATTGCAGCATGCGGACGGCGCGAGCGCCGACGCGCTGCTGACGTTCGATTCCGCTGCCGCCGCGCTGTTGTCGGGCGTCGCTCAAACCACCTTCGCGCACGGCGCGTGGGCCGGCGCGCTGGTCGTCGCCGGCCTCGCCGTCGCGTCGCGCCGCGCGGCCGTGTTCGCGCTTGGCGGCGCGCTCGTTTCGACCGTGCTGCTGGTCGCGCTCGGCGCGAGCGGCGGCGCATTCGCCGACGGCCTGCTCGGTTTCAACGGTGCGCTCGCCGCGCTCGCGCTGATGCCGCGCGGCCCGCGTGCGGCGCTCGCGGCCGCCGCCCTCGCCGCGCTGCTCCAGTGGCTCGCGATGTGTGCGGACATCCCCGTGTTCACGGCCCCGTTCGCGCTCGCGTCGTGGGCGACCGTAGCCGTCGCGCGCCGCTTCACCCTCGGAGAACCCGATGTCATTCGCATACCGTCCTGATGCCGTGAAGCCCGGCGGCCCGATCTCGGACGCCGAACGCAAGCTGCGGGTCGACCTCGCGGCCGCGTACCGGCTCGTCGCGCTGAACGGCTGGGACGACCTGATCTACACGCATTTGTCCGCGACCGTGCCGGGCGAACCCGGCCACTTCCTGATCAATCCGTTCGGCCTCACGTTCGACGAGGTTCGCGCGTCGAACCTCGTGAAGATCGACCTGGCCGGCAACCGGATCGGCGCCAGCGAGCACGCGGTCAACGTGACCGGCTTCGCACTGCATGCGGCCGTGCACGCCGCACGCGCCGACGCGGTCTGCGTGATGCACCTGCACAATACGGCCGGCATCGCCGTGTCGATCCAGCGCGACGGGCTGCTGCCGGCGTCGCAGCATGCGCTGCGCTTTCATGGCGACCTCGCGTACCACGACTACGAAGCGCTCGCGTTCTCGCCGGCCGAGGGCGCGCGGCTGACCGCGAGCCTCGGCGCGAAATCCGCGCTGCTGCTGCGCAACCACGGCACGCTGACGGTCGGCCGGACCGTCGCCGAAGCCTATGTGCTGATGGATACGCTGATCAAGGCGTGCGACATCCAGGTGCGCGCGCAGGCCGGCGGCGGACCGCTCGTGCTGCCGGCGCCGGCCATCGCCGAGCGCACCGCGGAACAACTGCTCGACGGCGGCGCAATCGAAGGCGAACTGGAATGGCCGGCGCTGCTGCGCCGGCTCGACCGGATCGATCCGTCGTATCGCGACTGACGTTGCCTCCGCACCCGACCGCATCGTTCACCGTCAATCGTTCAATCCATTCCAACCGGAGCCTCATGCCATGCCGACTTTCAATATCCAGCTATTCGAAGGCCGCACCGTCGAGCAGAAGCGCGCATTCGTCGAAGCAATCACACGCGTCACGTGCGAAACGCTCGGCTGCGCGCCGGGCTCGGTCGACATCATCCTCACCGACGTGAAGAAGGAAAACTGGGCGACCGCCGGCAAGCTGTGGAGCGACGAGGGCTGACAACACCCCGTAAAAGGCCTGCGTCCGCACCACGAGGACGCGGCACCTCGCTCTCAGGTGCTCACATTCGTTAGTTATCCCAATATATTGTCATTGACATCAACATCGACAACTACTATTTTTATCATCACACAGACAATTTCATCACTGCATTTTAATTAACAACTATTTTCAATTAGTTTAAAAATAATCGCATTTATCACAATAGCCAGCCACTCACCTTCATCGGTGTCATCGCCAGCAATGAACTCCGGCACGCAAATTCATGCCGATACGCAACTCATTACTGCAAGTAGACACCGTGAAAATCAGAACACTCAAAGGTTACTCCGCCGCCCTGCTTTTTTCGTTGATTTCCTTCGCGAATCCCGGCGCCTGCAAATCCGTATCCACGGAACTGCGTCAACAGTTGCAACGCACTAGCCGGATGCTAACAAGGTGAACCCCATGATCACGGACAAGCAAGTCGCGCACGCCCTGAACGATATGATCCTACAAATGGGGGCCGATCTCGATCGCTCTCTGCTGACAGTCAAGGCGTCGTGCCCGGATTCAGAATTCATCGCCTATCGCGACTTCGTTTCCTCGCTATTGAACACGATGCTACTCGACTTCATGAACCCGCTCTACATGCGACATCCCGACCTGAAGCCGCCGGAGTTGACTTGACCCACATCTGCAGCGTCCGGGCGCTGCAGATGCCCGCCTCACACCCACCGCCCTTGTGCACCCGCACATCGCTTTGTCACGCAATCGGCGCATAATGCCGGACAGACGCAGCAGCCAATGGCCACCCGACGGAGACCGCCATGGAAGCGAAGAACGAGGAAGTCGTCGCACACCTGCTCTCCGATGTCGTCGAATTCGCGCGCGCCCGCCTGCCCGAAGCCACGTTCCGGATCGTCGAACCCTTCCTGCGTCACTACTACGATTTCGTCGACGCCGACGATCTGCAGAATCGCAGCATCGCCGACCTGTACGGCGCCGCGATGGCGCACTGGCAGACCGCCCAGAAATTCGTGCCCGGCAGCGAACGCCTGCGCGTGTACAACCCGATCCTCGAACAGCACGGCTGGCATTCCGATCACACGGTGATCGAGATCGTCAACGACGACATGCCGTTCCTGGTCGACTCGGTGACGATGGCCGTCAACCGTCTCGGGCTCGCGCTGCATTCGGCGCTGCATCCGGTGTTCCGCATCTGGCGCGGCGCCGGCGGCGGCATCGAGCGGGTCGACGCGGGCGGCGCGACCTCGAGCGACGGCCAGTCGCAACTCGCGTCGTTCATCCATTTCGAAGTCGACCGCTGCGGCGACGCCGCGCTGCTCGACACGCTGCGCGAGGACATCGCACGCGTGCTCGGCGACGTGCGCGCGTCGGTGGAGGACTGGCCGAAGATCGTCGACATCGCCCGCGCGACGATCAAGGAGATGAAGGCGCGCGAAGCGACCGCGGAGGACATCGAGGCGCGCGCATTCCTCGAATGGATGGCCGCCGATCACTTCACGTTCCTCGGCCAGCGCGACTACGCGCTCGTGTCGGACGGCACGGGCTTCGGCCTGCGCGGCATCGAGGGCTCGGGCTTCGGCATCCTGCGCGAATCGCTGCGCACGTCCGACGCGCCCGACGTCACGCCGCTGCCGCAGGCCGCCGCCGACATCATCACCGGCGCGTGGCCGATCTTCCTGACCAAGGCGAATTCGCGCGCGACGGTGCACCGGCCCGGCTATCTCGACTACGTCGGCGTGAAACTCGTCGGCGCCGACGGCAAGGTCACCGGCGAGCGCCGCTTCATCGGGCTCTACACATCGACCGCATACATGGTGTCGAGCGCCGAGATCCCGATCGTGCGCCGCAAGTGCGCGAACATCGTGCGGCGCGCGGGCTTTTTGCCGAAGGGGCATCTCGGCAAGTCGCTCGTGACGGTGCTCGAAACCTATCCGCGCGACGAACTGTTCCAGGCCGACGAAGACCAGCTCTACGACATCGCGCTCGGCATCCTGCGCCTGCAGGAACACCAGCGCACGCGCCTGTTCGTGCGGCGCGACCGGTTCGACCGCTTCGTGTCGTGTCTCGTGTTCGTGCCGCGCGACAAGTACAACACCGACCTGCGCCGCCGCATCGCGAAGCTGCTGGTCGACGCGTACAACGGCGTGAACGTCGAATTCACGCCGCTGCTGTCGGAATCGGCGATCGCGCGGATTCATTTCGTCGTGCATGCGGAACCGGGCACGATGCCCGACGTCGACACGCGCGAACTCGAAACGCGGCTCGTGCAAGTCACGCGCCGCTGGCAGGACGATCTCGCCGACGCGCTGCTCGACGCATTCGGCGAAGAACAAGGCAACCGTCTGCTGCAACGCTATGCCGAGTCGTTCCCGGCCGGCTATCGCGACGACTATCCGGCGCGCACGGCCGTGCGCGACATCGAGCTGATCGAGCGCGTGAAGGACTCGGGCCAGCTCGCGATGAACCTGTACCGGCCGATCGAGGCCGGGCCGCGCGCGTTCCGCTTCAAGGTCTATCGCGCGGGCGACCCGATCGCGCTGTCGCGCAGCCTGCCGATGCTCGAACATCTCGGCGTGCGCGTCGACGAGGAGCGGCCATACCGGATCCAGACGCAGGATGGCGCGCATGCGTGGATACACGATTTCGGCCTCGAGCTCGCGGACGATACCGAGTTCGACATCGAGCGCGTGAAAGGCCTGTTCGAGGATGCATTCGACCGGATCTGGAGCGGCCGGATCGAGAACGACGACTTCAACCGCCTCGTGCTGCGCGCCCACCTGAGCGCACGCGAAGTGACGATCCTGCGCGCGTATGCGAAATACCTGCGGCAGGTCGGCTCGACCTTCAGCGACGCATATATCGAACGCGCGCTGACCGGCAATCCGGCGATCGCGCGCCAACTCGTCGAACTGTTCCTGCTGCGCTTCGACCCGCGCATCGGCGACACGCGCGACGTGCAGGCCGAACGGCTGCTGAAGGCGATCGAAGGCGCGCTCGACCAGGTGCCGAACCTCGACGAGGACCGCATCCTGCGCCAGTTCCTCGGCGTGATCAACGCGACCGAGCGCACGAACTACTTCCTCGCCGACGCGAACGGCGAGCCGAAACCGTACCTGTCGTTCAAGTTCAACCCGGCGAAGGTGCCCGGCCTGCCCGAACCGAAGCCGATGTTCGAGATCTGGGTGTACTCGCCGCGGGTCGAGGGCGTGCACCTGCGCGGCGGGCGCGTCGCACGCGGCGGCCTGCGCTGGTCGGATCGCCGCGAGGATTTCCGCACCGAGGTGCTCGGGCTGATGAAGGCGCAGATGGTGAAGAACGTCGTGATCGTGCCGGTCGGCTCGAAAGGCGGCTTCGTCGTGAAGAACCCGCCGCCGCAGAGCGATCGCGAAGCGTGGATGCGCGAAGGCATCGCGTGCTACCAGACGTTCCTGCGCGGGCTGCTCGACCTCACCGACAACCTCGCCGGCAACGCGATCGTGCCGCCGCCCGACGTGGTGCGCCACGACCCCGACGATCCGTATCTCGTCGTCGCCGCCGACAAGGGCACGGCCACCTTCTCCGACTACGCGAACGCGATCTCGCACGAATACGGCTTCTGGCTCGACGACGCGTTCGCGTCCGGCGGCTCGGTCGGCTACGACCACAAGAAGATGGCGATCACCGCGCGCGGTGCATGGGAATCGGTGAAGCGGCACTTCCGCGAAATGGGCATCGACACGCAGGCGACCGACTTCACCGTGGTCGGCGTCGGCGACATGTCGGGCGACGTGTTCGGCAACGGGATGCTGCTGTCGCCGCATATCCGGCTCGTCGCCGCGTTCGATCACCGGCACGTGTTCCTCGACCCGAACCCCGACCCGGCGACGAGCTTCGCGGAGCGCCAGCGCATGTTCGCGCTCGAACGCTCGAGCTGGGCCGACTACGATACGTCGGTGATCTCGGCGGGCGGCGGCGTGTATCCGCGCACCGCGAAGACGATCCCGCTGTCGCCGGCGGTACAGGCCGCGCTCGGCATCGACGCGCACGCGCTGCCGCCGACCGAGCTGATCCGCGCGATCCTGCAGGCGCCGGTCGACCTGCTGTACAACGGCGGCATCGGCACCTACGTGAAGGCGGCGCGCGAAACCCACGCGCAGGTCGGCGACCGCGCGAACGACGCGGTGCGCGTGAATGGCGCGGACCTGCGCTGCAAGGTCGTCGGCGAAGGCGGCAATCTCGGCTGCACGCAGTTCGGTCGCATCGAGTTCGCGCAGCGCGGCGGCCGCATCAATACCGATGCGATCGACAACTCGGCCGGCGTCGATTGTTCGGATCACGAAGTCAACATCAAGATCCTGCTCGGGCTTGTCGTCTCCGACGGCGAAATGACCGAGAAGCAGCGCAACGCGCTGCTCGCGGAAATGACCGACGAAGTCGGCTTGCTCGTGCTGCGCGACAACTACTACCAGACGCAGGCGCTGTCGATCGCGGGCCGCTATGCGGTCGAGCTGCTCGACGCCGAGGCGCGGCTGATGCGCTGGCTCGAACGCGCGGGCCGCCTGAACCGCGTGATCGAATTCCTGCCGACCGACGACGAAGTCGCCGAGCGGCAGGCCGCGAAGCTCGGCCTCACGTCGCCGGAGCGTGCGGTGCTGCTCGCGTACAGCAAGATGTGGCTCTACGATGCGCTGCTCGAATCCGACGTGCCCGAGGACCCGCTCGTCGCCGCGATGCTCGTCGACTACTTCCCGAAGCCGCTGCAACAGCGCTTCAGCGAGCCGATGCGCCGCCATCCGCTGCGCCGCGAGATTCTCGCGACGCACCTGACCAACGCGCTCGTGAACCGCGTCGGCTGCGCATTCGTGCACCGGCTGATGGAGGAAACCGACGCGAAGCCGGGCGACATCGTGCGCGCCTGCATCATGGCGCGCGACGTATTCGACCTCGATGCGGTGTGGCGCGATATCGATGCGCTCGACAACCGCGTCGCCGACGACGTGCAGGCGCGCATGTTCGTCGACGTCGCGCGGCTGCTGGAGCGCGCGGCGCTGTGGTTCCTGCGGCATCTGCAGTCGGGCGCGGTGGCCGACGGCGGCGTTGCCGGATTGATCGCGCGTTGCCGCGACGCGGTGCAGCGGATCGCGCCGCAACTGCCGTCGTTGCTGCCGGGCGACGATCTGGAAGCGCTGTCCGAGCGGCAGCGCGTGCTGGTCGACGCGGGCGTCGACAGCGCGCTCGCGGTACGCGTCGCGAGCGGCGACATCTCGGCCGCGCTGCTCGACATCGCCGAAGTGGCGGCGACCTGCAACCGCAGCCTCGAACTCGTCGCGGGCGTCTATTTCTCGCTCGGCACGCTGCTCAATTACGGCTGGATCGGCGAACGCGCGGCGAACCTGCCGACGCCGACGCACTGGGACATGCTCGCGCGCGCCGCCGCACTCGCGGAAGTCGCGCGGCTCAAGCGCACGCTCGCGACCAGCGCGCTCGCGGAATCGCCGGATTCGACCACGCCGGACACGATCGTCGGCGCATGGCGCGCGCGCCGCGAGGCCGCGCTCGCGCGCTACGAGCACCTGCTCGCGGATCTGCGCGCATCCGGCGGCGCGAGCCTCGCGGTGCTGCTCGTGGTCGTGCGGGAAATGGCCGTGCTCGAACGGGCGTGACGCGCGTGACGGATGCGACGGGTCAAACCGTCGCGACCAGCAACTCTTCCGCGCGGCTCGGCGGCCGCAGGCCGTCCGTGCGATCGGCGAAATAACGGCGCGTCAGCTCGGCGGCCGACACGTGTTCGGCCTTCGCAAAACCGGCCTCCCGAGCGAGCGCCTGAATCTGGTCCGGCATGAAGAAGCTGATGAACGGCGTGCCGCTCGCCCGCGCGCCCTTCGCGGCCATTTCCAGCCCCGGGCGCACGTCCAGCGCCGCGTTCTCGAGCGGCAGCAGGAACGTCATCGCGAACGTCGACCCCGGCGCGAGCGACGCCACTTCGCGCAGCGCGGCCGCATTCGCTTCGCGCGTCAGGTACATGCTGACGCCGGTGGACACCACGACCGCCGGCTGGCCGGCATCGAAGCCCGCACCGACGAGCGCGTCGCGCCACGACTGCTTCGCCTCGAAATCGACCGGCACGAAACGCAGCCAGTCGGGCACGCCGTAGCCGAGTTCGACCAGGCGGCGTTGTTTCCAGCGCTGCGGCGCCGGCTGGTCGACTTCGAACACGGTCACGCGCGATGCCATCTCCGGCCGGCGCTGCACGAAGCTGTCTAGCCCTGCGCCCAGGATCACGTACTGGCGCACGCCGCGCGCGGCGTGCTCGGTCACGAGATCCTCGATGAAGCGCGCCCGCGCGACGATCGACGCGCGAAACGGCCGAGTAAACTGCGGGTCCATGTCGCCGCGCTGCTGCCAGCCGGGTTCGGGTGCGAGCAATTGCAGCCCGATTTCGTCCGTGAGCACATGCGGTGGGGCGTCGAGCTCGACGTGCAACGCGCGCCACAGCGCGACGCGTGCGGCCGTGCTGTCGGGCGCATCGTCTTCGCGGTTATCCGTCATGTCGACCTCACGCGCCCTGCTTGCCCGGCGCCTGCAGGCGCCACACGCGGCCGTCCGGATCGCGCACGGTCATGTCGCGCGTGCCCCAGTGCGTGTCCTCGAACGGCGTGACGACGTCGACGATCGGCTGGGGCTGCACCGCCTGCTCGTCGGCTACCTTGAGCACGACCTGCATGTCGGGCGGTTCGCTCGGCGGCACTTCCGCGATGAACAGGAACGGACCGTCGCCGCTGCGCAACTGGCCCGAGTGGTGATCGGTTTCGAATTCCAGCTTGAAACCCAGTGCCTGAAAGAACTTCGCCGACTTGCCCCAGTTGTGCGTGGTCAAATACACGGCTTCGATTCGTTCGGATGACATGCTCACTCCTCCTGATTGGACGGTCCCGCGCCGGGCGGCGGCGCGGCCAGATACGCGCGCAACGCGTCGGCCACCAGCGCGGACAGCGATTGCTCCGTTTCGATGGCGCGATGCTTGACCTGCCGGATCAGGCCGAGCGGCAGGTACACGTTGAATTGCTTCACTTCTTCGTCGGTCATGGGTACTAGTATGCTAGCAATCTAGCAAAAGTCAATCGAGAACGATGGCGGCATGGGTACAGGGGCCGCCGTCGGAGGTCGTGCGTCCGCGTTACTTTGCGGCGTGCGCCGCGAGCCGCTCGAACAGCGCGTCGAGATCGAATCCCGCTGTATTGATGCCGATCGTGTCGCGCAGGCACGCGGCCCAGTCGGCTGCGTTGTCGAACGTGACCGTGCGCCCGGCCCCGGCCGCGTCGCGCAGCGTCAGCACGGTGTTGAGCAGCGCCGCGCGGCCGTCCGGCAGCACGCGGCACGCGATCAGGTCGTTCACGAAGATCGATTCGGGATACGTCGACGTGAACCAGTTCGCGGCGTCGTAATCGATCCATTCGGCCGGCTTCAGCGAGAAGCGGTAGGTCGTCTGCCAGCCGTCGGGAATCTCGAACTGCATGTCGAATTCGCCGTCGACCGGCGCGTCGATCACGCGAAACGCGCCGTGCGGCGTCAGTTGCCGCTCGCCCGGCACGAAGCGCAGCGGCGCGGTCAGCGTCGCGCTGCCGAAGCCGATGTCCGCGAGCCACGCCGCGCCGTCGAGGTCGATGCGCAGCAGCATGTGCGTCTGCGCGGTGACGATCTCGGGCGGCCGCATCCAGCGCACGCGCGCGATCAGCGGCGTCACGCGAAAGCCGATCGTCGTGAGCGCGGTGTAGAACAGCTTGTTGAGTTCGAAGCAATAGCCGCCGCGGCGGCGTTCGATCACCTTGTCGACGAGCGCGGGCAGGTCGAGCGCGACGCGCGCGCCGGTCAGCGGATTGAGGTTTTCGAACGGAATCGCCTGCGGGTGCAGCAGATGCAGCCGGCGCAGCACGTCGAGCGTCGGCTCGGCCGGGCCGTCGTAGCCGATGCGGGAGAAATAGCGCGAGAGATCGAACGAGTCAGTCATGAACCGGCACCGATAAGGGAACACGCCACGATAGCATCGCGCGAAATCCCCATGGTGTGCGGGACTATTGTGCGTAGCCGGCGCGCGCGATGCCGGCCGCGCATCGCGCTTGCACCGGCACCGGCACCGGCACCGGCACCGGCACTACGTTACGGCAGCAGCTTCAGCGCGGACGACGCTACCGGCGGCACCGAAATGCCCTGACTCGTCGCGAACTGTACGGCCTGGCCGAGCGTCGCGGCAAGCGACTGCAACTGGCCCGGCGCGCTTTGCGCGATATACGACGCGGCCTGCATGCTCTGCGGATTCAGGCCCGATTGCAGCAGCGACGCGGCGCTCGTCGAGCCGAGACTACCGAGCCCCGACTGCAGTTGCGAATACTGCGTGAGCCCCTGGCCGAGCGACGCGAGGCCGTTGCTGAACGCCTGCTTGTCGATCGGGCCGTGCGTGGCGCCGCCGCTCGCGAACGCCTGGCCGAGCGCCTGCGACACCGATTGCTGCGCGCCGCCCATCTGCGACAGCGTGGCCGGCGACAGCGCATCGCCGCCGGACAACTGGCTCGCGGCCTGTTGCGCCTGCCCGGCCGCCCCGGTCAGCCCCATCGCCGACGCGAGCGACGACTGGCCGTTCAGCACCTGCTGGTTCGCACCGACATAGGCCTGCAGCAACTGCGCGACACCGCCCTGCGCAGGCGCCGCCTGCTGCTGCCCGCCGCCGAGCAGCGACGCGCCGATCGACTGCAGGTCGAGCTGCGCGTGCGCGGCACCGCTCACCAGGAGGCCGAACGCGATGCCTGCCGAGGCCAGATGCCGGCCCGTCGCGCGAATGTGCTTCATGTGTTTCCCTCGTGCCCGAATTGTGTTGAGGCGATATTGTCGAAGCGCGTCGCGCGCCGCCGCAACGACTGAAACACATCGAAACGAAATCAGGCCGCGCCGCTGCTTGCAATTCGGCGACCGACGCACCCCGTCGCGCAGATTCGCGCACGTTTGCCGCGCGATGTCGGGCACGCATCGCGATTCTTTCTCGGGTTGCATCAATGGGCGCCGGCTGCGGCCCGCGCCCGCGACGCGATGAAACGCATCCGCCGGCGCGCTTCGCGTCGAGCGATGCAAAACGAAACGGGCAGCCGTCGCCGCCCGTTTCGTCGCCCGGCTGCCGGCTACCGACTACCGGCGGCTACCGTTTACCACCCGCCTGCCGGCCGCGCCATCACGCCGCCATCCACGCCGGCACGCGCCGCGCCACCCAGTCGGCCGCCTGCTCGTAACCGTGCGCGAGCTGCAGCACGGCGAGATCGGCGCGCGGGCGCCCGATCAGTTGCATCCCCATCGGCAACCCTGCGTCGTTGAAGCCGACCGGCACGTTGATCACCGGGCAGCCGGCCAGCGTCCACGGCACGACCGTTTCCATCCAGCGGTGGTACGTGTCCATCGCGCGGCCCGCGATCTCCTTCGGCCAGCGCTGCTCGACGTCGAACGGGAACACCTGCGCGGTCGGCGCCGCGATGAAGTCGTAGCGGTCGAAGAAGCTCAGCACCGCCTGATGCCATGCGGTCCGCTCGACGCTCGCATCGAACACCACCGCGCCCTGCAGCGCGAGCAGCCCTTCGACCTCGTAGATCGCCTCGGGCTTCAGCAACGCGCGGCGCGCCGGGTCGCGATAGTGCGCGAGCAGCCCGCCGCCCGACAGCAGGTGCCGGTGCGTGAGCCACAAACGCCAGATCCGGGCGGGCGCGAACGCCGGCAGCGCGGCATCGACGTCGCAGCCGATCTCGCGCAGCGTCGCCAGACCGTGCTCGCACTGCGCGAGCACGCCGGCCTCGGTCGCGAGATAGCCGTTCCAGTCGCCGACCCACGCGATGCGCTTGCCACGCAGCTCCGCGTCGAGCGGCTGCGCGAACACCGCCGGATCTTCCGCGAGCGACAGCGGATCGTTGCGGTCGTAGCCGGCCTGGATCGCGAGCAGTTGCGCGACGTCGCCGACGGTGCGGCCCATCGGCCCTTCGATGCCGAGCTGCTGCACGAACACGTCGACGCCCGGCCAGCGCGGCACGCGGCCCTGCGACGGACGGAAGCCGACGATGTTGCAGAACGCGGCCGGATTGCGCAGCGACCCGCCGAAATCGCTGCCGTCCGCCACCGGCAGCATCCGCGACGCGAGCGCCGCCGCCGTGCCGCCGCTGCTGCCGCCCGCGCTCTTCGTCAGGTCGTACGGGTTGCGCGTCGCGCCGTAGACCTCGTTGAACGTGTGCGAACCGAGCCCGAACTCGGGTGTATTGGTCTTGCCGATGAAGATCGCGCCGGCCGCGCGCATCCGCGCGACGCCGACGGAATCGGCCTGCGGCACGTTCTCGCGGAAGATCGGCGAGCCGTAGGTCGTGCGCAGCCCCTTCGTCATCGCCAGATCCTTCGGCGCCTGCGGCATCCCGTGCAGCCACCCGCGGTATTCGCCACGCGCCAGCTCCGCGTCCTTTTCCGCGGCTTCCGCCAGCAGCGCATCGCGGTCGCGCAGCGCGACGATCGCGTTGACCGCGCCGTTCACGCGCTCGATGTGATCGAGATACGCACGCATCGTCTCGACGCACGAAACCGCCTTGGTGCGGATCGCCGACGAGAGTTCGCCGGCCGACAGGCGCACGATCGGATCGACGGAAATGGAAGCGGGAGCGAGAAACTGCGGGGCGCCGTGCGGCATGCGGGGTCTCCTGGAGTCGGAATGGCGGGCCGCTTGACGGCGCTCGCTCCCCTGCCCGCCGGGAGGCCGCCGCGCCGCGGCCGATGCTCTACTCTACGTGACGCCGGATACTCGACCTCCGATATTTTCGGTCGCGATTCATTGAAGATCCGACTAAATCCGGGCGCCCCATGCCGAACTGCCCAGACCGTCACGCTGGATGAAATCGTTTATGCGCATAAACTTAAATTTCTTATATTTTTAATCGGCGCACCACGGGACCGCGCGTGTTGACGACATTTTTATGCGGCCAGCCGATCTCTTTAGATCGTTTCGCGCGGCCGCCCGCTACGCTGGAAGCACTTCGTTTCCGGGTTCATCGTCCATGCTCAAGCTGCTGGTTCCGGTCGGTCATTCGCCGCGCTCGCTTCAGGTGGTTCGCCATGCGACGTTTCTGTATCGCGAGCGCTGCGCGTCGGAGGTCGTGCTGATCAACGTACAGGCGCCGCTCGAATCGACGCGGCTCGAGGCCTGGCACCCGCTGTCGCGGTTGCGTGCGATCGAAGAAAAATTCGCGGCCGGTGATCTGGCGATGGCGGAGCGGATTCTGAAGGAGGCCGGCGTCCAATACACCGTCGTGATGAAGGTCGGCCCGGTGGCCGACATGATCGCGGCCGTGGCAACCGAAACCGGCTGCGACGAAATCGTGGTGGTCGCGCCGCGGCATGATCCGCTGCATACGTTGATGGCGGTGTTCCGGCGCAGCGTGATGGCCCGGCTGGTGCGGATTTCGAACGTACCGGTGACGGCGGTGCAATAACGGGAGCGGCGGGTCGTGCGTGCGCATGGTGCGCACGCTGTCGCGCGACGCTCAGTCGATGGCCTTGCGCCAGAACACGAAATAGGCGGCCGCCGAAGACGCCAGCAGCAGGATGGCCCACATCGGGGCAAGACTGATCAGCACGGAAGAGACGTTCAACATTTGGATTCCTCACTATTTCGACAGCGATATTCAACACCTGCGTGCTTGCCGGACCTGACGCATCGACCTCGCGTCGCGTTCCGTCAAATCATGCATTCATGCTATCGCCTTGAACGGTCGCGTGACCGCCGCCGCCTGCCCGCACCCTGACATTCGTCAAACTCCCGCGCATTGCCCGCCCGTCGAACGGCGAAGTAAAAACAGGACGGGATCGCCCTGCTCCGCCACCGCTTTCAGCAGACGTTTACCGGGGGAAGCCCCAAGTGCTTCGCCGAACGTGTCCGCGTACGCTTGGGCGACGAGGAGACGAACCATGAGACGAGCCGTCCATATCGCTGTTTTTGCCCTGCTGGCGTATCTCATCGGCGATCGCGCGATCCTGCACGCGCAGGGCCGCGACGCCAGCCCGCTCGCGTGCGAGCAAGGCGCCGCGCAGGTGAAGGCCGACGCGCTCGGTCGCGGCTTCGGCGAAGCCGCCGCCGGCAGCCAGAGCGAGGCCTTCATGTCGGGCTGTCTGGTGACGGGCCGCGGCAATCAGGACGTCGCGATGGCGGCGCGCTGACGCGTATCATCATCCGGCGGCGAGCCAGCCACGCCCGAAGTCACGGGTGCGGGCACCGGTTCGCGCTGCCCGCCGCCACTGCCCCGATCGACATTTCGACGGACGTCACCGTCCGCCCTCCCTGCCCGTTACGCCCAACATGCCCCATTCGAACACCGAGTTGATCCAGCGCTTCTACACGGCCTTCCAGCAGCGCGACATCGACGCGATGCTCGCGTGCTACGCCGACGACATCGTGTTCAGCGATCCCGCGTTCGGCGAGCTGCGCGGCGAACTCGCGCGCGACATGTGGCGAATGCTGGTCGCGCGGGCCCAGGAGTTCTCGCTGACGTTCGGCGAAGTCGCCGCGGACGACCAGGCCGGGCGCGCGAAGTGGAGCGCGCAATACCGGTTCGCCGCGACCGGACGAAGGGTGGTCAACCGGATCGACGCCCGCTTCCGGTTTCGCGACGGACGCATCGTCGAGCATCGCGACCATTTCGACCTGTGGCGCTGGGCGCGTCAGGCGCTCGGGATGAAAGGCGCGCTGCTCGGCTGGACGCCCTTCATGCAGCGCGCGATCCGCGCGCAGGCACGGAAAAACCTCGACGCATACCGAGCCAAACGAAAATAAGCCGCGCGCCACGGCCGCTTCGCTACGGCTTCATCGTCGCGTTGATCAGGTCGTAGGCCATGTCCGGCGCCACGCCGTCCGGGTTCTTGAGCCCATTCTCGCGATACCAGCTTTCATCGGCTTCGGGATGCGGGCCGGCAAGGCCGACACGCCCTTTGCCATAGCGGTACGTGGCGGCCGCGATGTCCTTGTTCGGGTAGATCGCCAGCACGATCCCGCCGGAGCCGAGCGGCGCGACCGGCAGCCTCGCGCCGTCCTGGTAGTAGATCCAACGCTTTTTCCCGCGCCAGACGACCGGCGTCACCGTGTCGGCGATGCCGTGCAGCGTCGAACCCGGCCGGTCGACCTCGGAGTCGATATCGCCGGCAACCAGCCCGAAACCCTGCGCGCCGGCCAGGTACGCGCCCATGCAGAGCCCCAGGTATCGGCCGCCGTTCGCGACGTACTGGCGCACGGCCCTGATTGCATGTCGGCCGATGCTGGCTGCCGCGCCTGGAATGTCCTGGCCGCCGCCCGGCTGCACATAGAGCGCCGCACCGGCCAGCGCCGCGGGCGTGATCTTGAGCGGTTCCGCCGGCCCCACGTAGATCACCCGGAACCGGTAGTCCGACTCCCGCAGGCGGGCAGCGATGGTTTCGGGGCACCCGTCGCACGCGGCCGGACCGCGATAGACCAGCGCGACCGGCCGGCTGGCCGCGTCGCGCGCTGCGTCGCCGGTCGTGGCCGCGTGAACGGCCACTGACGCGACGAGCGCCACCATCAGGAAAATCGCGTCTCTGGAGCGCATGTCGTGAATCGCCGAAGTCAAGGGAATCGCCGCCACTCGGGCCGGATCGGCAGGCGCGCGCGTGCCCCCGCCCCCCGTTCCGAAACCCGATTGCAAGCTGCGTGCAGGCAGCGTAGCCGTCCGAATGCGCGCCGTGTGTACCGTTTCCTGCAGGCTTGTACAGATATGTGCGACACCGACGACCTGAACCGCCACCCCGCATCCGCCCGCAGGACCCCGCCCGACAAGGCCGACTCCGCCATGCAGCCGCGCCTCCCGTCTTTCGCACCGCCAAGTCTTATATAAGACATAAGACATTTGACGTTCCACCTCATTGAGATTAGAATCCCGCTCAAAGCAGTGCCTGGAATAGCCCCGGAGTGCCGGCAAGGCCTTCCCCTCCAACGCAATATCAGCAGGTCTCCCCATGCTTGAAAACTTTCGTGCTCACGTGGCCGCCCGCGCCGCGCTCGGTATTCCTCCCCTGCCGCTGACGGCTCAGCAAACCGCCGAACTGGTCGAATTGCTGACGAACCCGCCCGCCGGCGAAGAGCAGACGCTGCTCGACCTGATCACCCATCGCGTGCCCGCCGGCGTCGACGAAGCCGCCCGCGTGAAGGCCGGCTTCCTGGCCGCCGTCGCGAAAGGCGAGACGGCCTGCCCGCTGATCTCGCGCGAACGCGCGACCGAACTCCTCGGCACGATGCTCGGCGGCTACAACATCCAGCCGCTGATCGAGCTGCTGTCCGACGAAGCCGTCGCGGCCGTCGCCGCCGACGCGCTGAAGAAAACCCTGCTGATGTTCGACCAGTTCCATGACGTGAAGGAACTCGCCGACAAGGGCAACGCGCACGCGAAGGCCGTGCTGCAGAGCTGGGCCGATGCCGAATGGTTCACGAGCCGTCCGGAAGTGCCGGAAAGCCTGACCATCACCGTGTTCAAGGTCACCGGCGAAACCAACACCGACGACCTGTCGCCGGCACCGGACGCCACCACGCGCCCCGACATCCCGATGCACGCGCTGGCGATGCTGAAGAACGCGCGCCCGGGCATCACGCCGGAAGAAGACGGCAAGCGCGGCCCGGTCAAGTTCATCGAATCGCTGAAGGAAAAGGGTCACCTGGTCGCCTACGTCGGCGACGTGGTCGGCACCGGCTCCTCGCGCAAGTCGGCCACCAACTCGGTGCTGTGGTTCACCGGCGAAGACATCCCGTTCGTCCCGAACAAGCGCTTCGGCGGCGTGTGCCTCGGCGGCAAGATCGCCCCGATCTTCTACAACACGATGGAAGACGCCGGCGCGCTGCCGATCGAGCTCGACGTGTCGCAGATGAACATGGGCGACGTGGTCGAACTGCGCCCGTACGAAGGCAAGGCGCTGAAGGACGGCAAGGTCATCGCCGAATTCCAGGTGAAGTCCGACGTGCTGTTCGACGAAGTGCGCGCCGGCGGCCGCATTCCGCTGATCATCGGCCGCGGCCTGACCGCGAAGGCGCGTGAAGCGCTCGGCCTCGCGCCGTCGACGCTGTTCCGCCTGCCGCACCAGCCGGCCGACAGCGGCAAGGGCTTCTCGCTCGCGCAGAAGATGGTCGGCCGCGCGTGCGGCCTGCCGGAAGGCCAGGGCGTGCGCCCGGGCACGTACTGCGAACCGAAGATGACCTCGGTCGGCTCGCAGGACACCACGGGCCCGATGACCCGCGACGAACTGAAGGATCTCGCGTGCCTCGGCTTCTCGGCCGACCTCGTGATGCAGTCGTTCTGCCACACCGCCGCGTATCCGAAACCGGTCGACGTGAAGACGCACCAGACGCTGCCGAACTTCATCAGCACGCGTGGCGGCATCGCGCTGCGCCCGGGCGACGGCGTGATCCACTCGTGGCTGAACCGCATGCTGCTGCCCGACACCGTCGGCACCGGCGGCGATTCGCACACGCGCTTCCCGATCGGCATCAGCTTCCCGGCAGGTTCGGGCCTGGTCGCGTTCGCGGCCGCCACCGGCACGATGCCGCTGGACATGCCTGAGTCGGTGCTGGTCCGCTTCAAGGGCAAGATGCAGCCGGGCGTCACGCTGCGTGACCTCGTCAACGCGATTCCGCTGTACGCGATCAAGCAAGGCATGCTGACGGTCGCCAAGCAAGGCAAGAAGAACATCTTCTCCGGCCGCATCCTCGAAATCGAAGGCCTGCCGGACCTGAAGGTCGAGCAAGCGTTCGAGCTGTCGGATGCGTCCGCCGAGCGTTCGGCTGCCGGTTGCACGGTGCACCTGAACAAGGAACCGATCATCGAGTACCTGAACAGCAACGTCACGCTGCTCAAGTGGATGATCGCGCAGGGCTACCAGGACCCGCGCAGCCTGCAACGCCGCATCGCGGCGATGGAACAGTGGCTGGCCGACCCGCAACTGCTGTCGCCGGATGCCGACGCCGAATACGCGGCCGTCATCGAGATCGACCTCGCCGACATCCACGAGCCGATCGTCGCCTGCCCGAACGACCCGGACGACGTGAAGACGCTGTCCGACGTCGCCGGTGCGAAGATCGACGAAGTGTTCATCGGCTCGTGCATGACCAACATCGGTCACTTCCGTGCCGCGTCGAAGCTGCTCGAAGGCAAGCGCGACATTCCGGTCAAGCTGTGGGTCGCGCCGCCGACCAAGATGGACCAGAAGCAACTGACGGAAGAAGGCCACTACGGCGTGTTCGGCACGGCCGGCGCACGGACCGAAATGCCGGGCTGCTCGCTGTGCATGGGCAACCAGGCACAGGTGCGCGAAGGCGCGACGGTCATGTCGACGTCGACCCGCAACTTCCCGAACCGTCTCGGCAAGAACACGAACGTGTACCTCGGCTCCGCTGAACTGGCGGCGATCTGCTCGCGTCTGGGCAAGATCCCGACCAAGGAAGAGTACATGGCCGACATGGGCGTGCTCACCGCGAACGGCGACAAGATCTACCAGTACATGAACTTCGACCAGATCGAAGACTTCAAGGAAGTGGCCGATACCGTGCAGGTATAAGTACGCAGTCGGGCTGCGGCGGGTGGTCGACGTCGCAGCGCACCGAAAGGCGCCGCGGGCCGAATGGCCGCGGCGCTTTTTTATGCGGGATGGAAACGACGGCGCGACCGCCGCTGCACGACACGCATGCGGCGTCGCCGCCCGGCTCACGAAGGATCGCGCCGGATCACCAGTTCGTTGAAGCCGGTGCCCGCATCGGGCTCGCGCGAGAAACGATGCGCGGACAGCAGCGCAAGCAGGATCTCGGCCGTCGTGCGCACCACGCAGCCGCGCGCGACATGGCCGCCCGTCACGCGGCCGTCCGCATCCGAGATCGACATATGCAGATGCGCGCCGTCCGGCGACACCGAGCCGGCCAGCGTCAGGATTTCGAGGTCGCCGCGCAGTTCGGTCGGCTGGTCGACGCCGGCGAAGCGCAACTGCGCGACGCTCAGGCTGCCGATCCCCTGGATCACGAAGGCCGCGTGCGCTTCGTGCCGATGTAGCGCTGCCTCGATGGCGCCGCGCAGATCGTCGCCGGGGGAAAGACGCAGAGGATGGGCTTGCATGGTCGAGAACCTGTTGGTCGATCGTGGGGTCGACCAAGCGTACGTTCGCCCGGGGAATCCGGCAAGTCGGCCCGCTTACATGCCGCGATCGCTCGCCAGCAACCCGTACAGCGCGCTGTCCGACACTTCGTCGCCGACGATCCAGCGTTCGCGCAGCAGCCCTTCCCGCACGAAGCCGAGCCGCTCGAGCAGCCCCGCCGACGCAGCGTTGCGCGGATCGATATCGGCCTCGAGCCGGTTCAGCCGCAGCGTGCCGAAGGCATGGTCGATCAACGCCGACGCCGCTTCGCGCATGTATCCGCCGCGCCAGAACGCGCGCCGCAGGCTGAAGCCGATCTCGGCGCGCCGGCACTGCTCGTTCGCGTGGAACAGCACGCATTCGCCGAGCGCTTCGCCGGTTTCCCGCAGTTCCAGCACGCAGGTCAGGCTCTCCCCGCTCGCGGACGTCTGCACGTTGCGCGCGACGCGCGCCTCGGCTTGCTCGATCTGCGTCATCGGCGAGAACGAGAAGTAGCGCATCGCTTCCGCATCGGACCAGATCTCGAAGAAGGCCGGCGCGTCGGCGTCGCGAAGCGGCCGCAGGACAAGGCGGGAGGTAGTCAGCGTGACGGGTTCGAACAGGGGCATGGCTTTCGTCTGACGAAATCGGGACCGTGAATTAGAACACGCGAGCCGCGCGCCAACAATCGCGC
Source organism: Burkholderia sp. E168m22 (assembly GCF_001319805.1). NCBI lineage: Bacteria > Pseudomonadati > Pseudomonadota > Betaproteobacteria > Burkholderiales > Burkholderiaceae > Burkholderia > Burkholderia sp. E168m22. Next base: position 57,539 of record NZ_BBSK01000084.1, on the reverse strand, counting down.
GTACGCTCGGCGCCGCACACCACTGCGGGAGCGCCGCGAAACAAAAAGGCCCGGGGAACATCGCCCGAGCCTTTCGGTTCACGCCATCCGCCGCTGCGGAATACGCTTACGCTTCGAGCGCTTCCAGCACCTTCCCCTTCGTCTCGATTCCGACGAAATGCACGGTCACCGCCGCGATCAGCGGCACGACGCCGATCAGGTAGAACGCCGGCGCGAGGTTCCCGCCGATGATCGCGTGCGGCACGATCATCGGCGCGGCGAACGACGCGATCTTCAGCCACGCGCTGCCGAGCCCGCAGCCCGACGCGCGAATGCTCGTCGGATACTGTTCCGGCGTATAGACGTACGCGGTAATGAAGCCCGACGCCATCAGCCCGAGCGACAGCGAGCAGAACACCGCGACCACGTACACCGACGACGCGTGATAGATACCCGCGAGCGCCAGCGACAGCGCGCACAGCACGAACGACCACACGATCACCGGCTTGCGGCCGAGCTTGTCGACCAGCAGCGCGGAAGCGAGCGACCCGAGCACGCCCATCACCGAACCGATCACCGCGAGGTTCAGCGCGAGCTGCAGCGGCGCGTGATAGAAGTTCTTGTAGATCGTCGGCAGCCACGTCGACAGCCCGTACTGGATGAACCCGCAGGTCGCCCACAACGTCGCCACCGCGAGCGTGCGCTTGCGATACGCGGCGCTGAACAGGTCGCTCATCCTGCGCTTCGGATGCTGGCGCACCATCTCGTCGAACGCGGCCACCTGCGTGACCGGCGGCAGCTCGCCGCGCACCGATCCTTCGAACACGCCGACCGCACGCCCGGCTTCCGCGAGCCGCCCGCGCGACGCGAGCCAGCGCGGCGATTCCGGCACGAGGTGGATGAGCACGAGCGACAGGATCAGCGGCAGCCCGCCGACGAAGTACATGATCTCCCAGCCGAAACGCGGCACGAGCCACGCGCCGAGCGCCATCGACACGAGCAGGCCGATCGGGAACACGATCTCGTACAGCAGCACGAAGCGGCCGCGGCCATGTGCGCGCGTGATCTCGTTGATGTACGTCGCGGCGACCGGCAACTCGCCGCCGAGCCCGAGCCCCTGCAGGATTCGCAGCAGCACGAAGATCTCGAAGGTCGGCGCGAAGCCGCACGCGATGCTCGTGATGCCGATCACGGCCGAGCTCCACGCGATCGCCTTCACGCGGCCGTGCTTTTCGGCGAGCGCGGGAAACAGGAATGCGCCGATCAGCTGGCCGATCGCGCCGGACGCGATCAGCATGCCGATCTGCGTCGGCGACAGCCCCCATTTGTGAATCAGCAGCGGCAACGTCGCCGCGATCGTGATCACGTCGAAGCCGTCGAAGAACGTCGCGGTGCCGATCAGCACGCGTGCGCGGATCTGCATCGCGTTGGCCGGAAGCCGCTCGAGCCGCGCGATGATCGCGCCGGGCGTGGAGGCGGCAGCTTCCGTCGCGGCCCTGCCGGCCACGACATTGTCGAAAGTGCTCATGCGGGGGATCTCCTGGATCTCTTTCCGGGTTGGGCCGGTCAGGCAAGCGCTTGGGTCGTGTCTGCCAGGGCTTCCGTATTCACCGCCCGGCCCTGGTTCATCCACTTGCGCGCGAGCTTCAACTCACGCGCGTTGTTCACGGCGATGACACCTCTCACATGCCCGTCGCCGACAAAAAACAGCGTCGCACGACGCGCGGCGAGATCGCCGCGCACGACGAGCTGCGCATCGGCCGGCAGATCACCGAGGATCTGCAGGTTCACGTCGTACTGATCGGACCAGAACCACGGAATCTCCGCGTACGGTGCACGCACGCCGAGCACGGCCTTCGCCGCCGCGATCGCCTGGTTCTGCGCGTTGGCCCACGATTCGAGCCGCACGCGCCGCTTCAGCCAGCCGTTGTGATGGTTCGCGACGTCGCCGCACGCGAAGATCGCCGGGTCGCTGGTCGCGCCGTATTCGTCGACGACGATGCCGTCGTCGATCGCGAGCCCCGCGTCGCTCGCGAGCGATGCATTGAGCGCGAGGCCGATGCCGGCCACCGCGAAATCGGCGTCGATCGTCGTGCCGTCGGCGAGCGTCGCCCGCACCTTCGACGCGTCGTCCGGTTGCGCATCGAGCGATTCGAGTGCCACGCCAAGTCGCACGTCGACACCGTTCGAACGATGCAGGTCGAGCAGGAAGTCGGACACGATCTGCGGCACCGAGCGGCCGCACAAGCGCGGCGCGCCTTCGACCACGATTGCATCCACGCCGAGCTTGCGCGCGGTCGCCGCGACTTCGAGGCCGATCCAGCCGCCGCCGATCACGAGCACGCGCCGGCTCGCGCGCAGCTTCTCGCCAAGCGCGGCCGCTTCGTCGAGCGTACGCAGGTAATGCAGGTGCGGCGTCTTGACGAGCGCATCGGGCAAGCGGCGCGACGTGCCGCCGGTCGCGATCACGAGCCGGTCGTATTCGATCTCGCGGCCGCTTTCGGTTTTCACCACGCGGCGCGTGCGATCGATCGACGCCGCGCGTTCCGGCTGCCACGCTTCGACATTCAGCGCGTCGAATTCGTCGGGGCGCACGACGCGCACCGTTTCGATGTCCGCGTCGCCGGCCAGCACGGCCTTCGACAACGGCGGGCGCTCGTACGGCAGATGCGGCTCGTCGGCGATCATCACGAGACGGCCCGCGAAGCCTTCGGCGCGCAGCGTCTTCAGCACCCAGCCGGCCGCCTGGCCGCCGCCGATCACGACGACCGTGCCCGGCGCGGGCTGCTCCTGTGTGTTTGCTTCGCTCACGATTTGCGCTCCGTCATGAACTTGCCTTCCGGCGCCTTCGCGTTCTTCTGCCGGCGCGTGTTGCCGTCGAGGCCGCCGTCGACCGCCCATTCGGCGAACACCGTCGGGCCCGGTTCGAATTCGCGTGGCTGCCATTCGGGCGTCAGCACGTCTTCGTCCGCGTAGTACTCGATCAGCGCGCCAGCCGGATTCTGGAAGTACCAGAAGTACGCGGACGACACCGGATGACGCCCCGGGCCGAGCTGCGTTTCCCAGCCGCAGCGGTCGATGTGCATGCCGCCGCCGAACACTTCGTGGATGTCGCGCACGGTGAACGCGACGTGGTTCAGGCCGCGCTTGCCATTCGGCAGCGCGAGCAGGAACAGGTCGTGATGGCCACCGTGCGGCGCGCAGCGCATGAATGCGCCGCGGCCCGGATAACGGTCCGACGTCTCGAAGCCGAGCAGCTCGTGATAGAACGTTTCCTGTGCGTCGAGGCAGTTCGTGAAGAACACCACGTGCCCGACTTCGACCGGCTCCGCACGCGCATAGATCGGGCTCGGCTGGTCGACGCGCAGCGTCTGGCCCCACACATTCGACGGCGAGCCGGTGATGTCGAGCGCGCGCTTGCGCGTCACTTCGATACGGATCGCCATCCCGTTCGGATCGATGCAGCCGACCGCATCGTCCTGCGCGTAATAGCCGGGCTGGCCGGCCAGCTTCGTGCGCAGTGCGTCGAGTTCGCGCGGCGTCGCGACGCCCCACGTGACTTCACGCAGCGTCGGGCCGGCCTCGAACGCGGGCGGCAACGACGGATCGTCGGCTTTCACGACCAGCACGGTACAGCCGTTCAGCGTCTCGAAACGCGCACGCGTGTCGTCGTGCGCGATTTCCTTCAAGCCCCAGTCGGCGAAAAAGCGTCGGCACGTCGCGAGGTCGTCGACACCGTACGTGATCTGCTCGATTCCCAAGATGCTCATTGCGTCATTCCCCTTCGCTCAGTTCGCCCACGGCAGCGGCGCGTCGTTCAAGCCCCAGTAGAGGCTCTTCTGCTGCATGTATTCGCGGATGCCGAGACGCCCCTTCTCGCGGCCCATCCCGCTCTCCTTCCAGCCCGAGAACGGCGTGGAGATCGAAAACAGCTTGTACGTGTTGATCCAGACGGTGCCCGTCTCCAGCGCACGCGCGATGCGCCATGCACGCTTGTAGTCGCGCGTCCAGATGCCGGCCGCGAGGCCGAACACGCTGTCGTTCGCCTGCGCGATCAGCGACACCTCGTCGTCGAACGGCATCGCGACCAGCACCGGCCCGAAGATTTCCTCCTGGCAGATGCGCGCGCTGTTCGGCAAGCCTTCTAGAATCGTCGGCTGATAGAAGAAGCCGTGCTCGCGCCCGTCGCCCGACGGCCGCTCGCCGCCGCACAGCAGGCGGCCGCCCTCTTCCAGCCCGAGCGCGACGTAGCGTTCCACCGATTCGCGATGCTTCGCGGTGATCAGCGGGCCCATCTGCGTGTCGGGCCGCGTCGGGTCGCCCACGCGCAGCTTGCGTGCGCCGGCCACCAGCCGCTGCATGAATGCGTCGTACACCGCGCGCTGCACGAACAGCCGCGAACCGGCGATGCAGGCTTCGCCAGACGAGCTGAAGATGCCGTACAGCACGCCGTTGACCGCGTGATCGAGATCGGCGTCGTCGCAGACGATCGTCGGCGATTTGCCGCCGAGTTCGAGCGATACCGGCATCAGCTTCTCGGCCGCGATGCGCGCGATGCCGCGGCCCACTTCGGTGCCGCCGGTGAACGACACCTTCTTCACCAGCGGATGACGCACGAGCACGTCGCCGATCACCGAGCCCTTGCCCGGCAGCACGCTCAGCACGCCCTTCGGCACGCCGGCTTCCTCGCAGATGCGCGCCAGCGCGAGCGACACGAGCGGCGTGACTTCGGCCGGCTTGAGCACCACCGCGTTGCCGCCGGCGAGCGCCGGCGCGAGTTTCTGCGCGTCGGATGCGATCGGCGAATTCCACGGCGTGATCGCCGCGATCACGCCGATCGGCTCGTACACGCTCATCGTCAGGTAGTCGCCGCGCGACGGCGTCAGCTCTTCGTCGAGCGTTTCGAGGCAGGCCGCGAAGTAGCGGAACGTGTTCGCGGCGCTGGCCACCAGCACGCGCGTCTCGCCGATCGGCTTGCCGTTGTCGCGGCGCTGCAGGTTCGCGAGCGCTTCCTGGCGCTGCATGATCAGGTCGGCGATGCGGTACAGCACGTGCGTGCGCTGGTGCGGCTTCAGGCCGGCCCAGTCGGCGCGACGCCATGCGGCGTCGGCCGCCACGACGGCGTCGGCCGCGTCTTCCGCGTTCGCCGTCGACACTTCCATGTTCACCGACTGGTCGGCCGGATAGATGCTCGTGTAAGGCGCGCCACGGCCGCGCCGCCACTCGCCGCCGATCAGGATGTTGCCGTCGGGTACGAGGCGCGTATCGAAAGGAGTCATGTCACAAGTCCCACAAATCTGTCTCTGCACATCCGCCCTCGCCGTGGCGCGGGCGGATGCTCGATGGTCCGGTCAGATCACGCAGCAGGCCGCGCGGTTGCGCAGCGCGCGAATCGCGCTGTACGCCGTCAGCGCGGACGTCTTCGGGTTGTCGGGCAGCGGCTTGCCGCTCATCTCCAGCGACATCTCGCCGAATGCGCCGCGCGCGGTGATGCGGTGCACGTTGCGCTCGACGGCCGGATCGGCGATCAGGCGTACGTGCGTCGCGTCGAGGCCGAGGCCCGCGAGCGCCACCGTCGCCGCGACATTCGCGTTCTTCGGATACAGCCGCGCGGCGTCGCGCGCGCTGCCTTCGAAGATCACCTTTTCCTCGGTCATCGCGCGCAGGTCGCACAATTCCTCGGCCGGCGTGCCGAGCCAGCCGAGCGGCGGCTTGCGGCCGACGTACCGCACTTCGTCGAGCCCGCCCTCCTTCGCGGACGCCAGCGCGTCGATGCCGCCGATCGCGCCGGACAGCAGCGTCACCGTCGTGCCGCCTTCGTCGGCGGCCCGCGACAGCACGTCGAGCAGCGCGAGATCGGACAGCGCGCCGATCGACGCGACCGCGCAGTCGGTACCGGCCTTCAGCAGCGGCACGACGTGATCGACGAGCGCGCCGTGGCCCGCGCATTCGAGCGCGAACTCGGGGCGGCGGGCCAGCGCGTCGACCGACGACACGACCTCCACCGCGCCGCCGAGTTCGCGCTGCACCGCCGCGCGCTGGTGTTCCGGCACGATCACGTGCGCGACGCGCAACGACGCATCGTGCTCGACCGCGCGGTACACGGCCGCGCCGATCGCGCCGAAGCCGATCATCGCGACGTCGACGGGGGCGCGCGCCCGCTTTTGCCCGTTATGCATACTGGCGCTCCGTCGGCGCTTCCTTCTTCACCGGCGGCCCCGCGAAGTTCGACGCGAACGAGCCGACCGACAGCATGTCGACCTCGACCATCACCGGCCCTTCCTTCGCGATCCCTTCGCGCACGATCGCTTCGGCCTGGTCGAGCGACGTGATCCGGTAGTGCGTGAGGCCGAAGCTCGCGCAGAACTGCGCGAAATCGGGCTGGTGCAGCTGCACGAAGCAGCGGCGGCCGCCGTAATGCGCATCCTGGATGTTGCGGATCACGCCGTAGCACTGGTCGTTCATCAGCACGATCATCACGTTCGCGTTTTCCTGCACGGCCGTGACGAGCTCGCCGACGTTGACCATCAGGCCGCCGTCACCGACGAGGCAGACCGTCTTCGCCGCCGCGCCCGCGAGCGCCGCGCCGATGCCCATCTGGATGCCCTGGCCGATGCCGCCGCCGAGCGCATGCACGCCGGAGCGCGGCTCGAAGATCTTCAGCAGACGGTTGCCCCATGTGCTGTTCGAGATCGTCACGTCGCGCACCCAGTTGTAGTCGCGGCCCACCGCGCCCTGCAGCGTGTCGACGAGCTTCTTGTACGGCCCGAGGCCCTTCGCCACGTCGGCCACGGCCTCCTCGCGGGCTGCCGCCAGATCGGCCGCGAATTGCGGATCGACCGACAGGCGGCCTTCGAGGCGATCGGCCAGCTCGGCCAGCACGCGCTTCGAATCGCCATGTACGAACAGCTCGTTGCGATAGCCGCGGTTGTCGGCAAGCGCATCGGCATCGACGCGGAACAGCGGTTGCGGCAGCGCGAGCTTGTACTTCAGCGTTTCGTTGCCGCGCAGCCGCGAGCCGACCACGACGAGCGCGTCGCAGGTCTTGTAGAACGCCTCGACGGACGCATGCACGTTGAATGCGCCGAGCGTCGCCGGGTGATCTTCCGGCAGCACGCCGCGACCCTGCACACTCGTCACGACGCCGAAGCCGAGCTTCACGAGGCGTTCGACTTCCTCGCGTGCATGGCGCGCGCCGCCGCCGAGCCACAGCAGCGGGCGGCGCTTGGCCGCGAGCGCGTCGGCAAGCTTCGCGACGCGGGCGCTGTCGTGCTCGCGCACCGCGACGTGCGCCGGCGCGAGGTCTTCCGGCCATTCGATTTCGGCTGCCTGGATGTCGATCGGAATCTCGACGGACACGGGGCCCGTCGGTGCCGTCTGCGCGATGCGCACGGCTTCGCGGATCGTCGGCAGCACGGTTTCGACGGTACGCACGCGGAACGCGGCCTTCGAGATCGAGTCGAGCATCGACAACTGGTCGGGCGCTTCGTGGATATATGCAAGATCCTGGTCGAGATACGGCGTCTCGATCTGCCCGGTGACGTGCAGCAGCGCGGTACCGGCCGTCAGTGCCTCGACCATCGCACCGGCCGCATTGCCGGCCGCCGTGCCCGTGCTCGTGAACGCGACGCCGAGGCCGCCCGACACGCGGGCCAGCCCGTCGGCCATGTTCAGCGCACCCGCTTCCCCGCGCGCACCGACATACCGGATGTTGCCGCGCGAGTTGATCGCGTCGAGGATCGGCATGTTGTGGATCGAGATGACACCGAATGCGGTCTTCACGCCGCACTGCTCGAGAAAGGCGGCAATCAGCTCGCCAACCGTGGTTTTTTCAGACATGGCGTGCAAAGCCTCCAGAAACGTCGATATGGCTGCCCGTCGTGTAGGACGACAGATGCGTTGCGAGATAAAAAAGTGCCCAGGCGGCCTCGTCAGGCTTGCCGAAGCGATTCAGCGGAATGTGCTTCTTGCGGGCGAGCGCGCCCGTCCAGTCTTCCCAGCTTTCGCCGGGCTGCGCCTGCGTGTCGTAACGGCGGCGCCACTGTCCCGACTCGACGATGCCGATCAGGATCGAGTTCACGCGGATGCGCTGCGGCGCGAGTTCGGTCGCGAGCGACTTCACGAGGCTCAGCACGCCCGCGCGCGCCGACGAGGTCGCGACCATGTGCGGCTCAGGCTGCAGCGCGAGCAGCGAGTTCACACAGGTGATCGTCGGCGCGGCCGCGTCGCGCAGCAGCGGCAGGAATGCGCGCGTCGGGCGGATGATGCTGAAGTACTTCAGTTCGAGTTCTTCGCGCCAGGCGTCGTCGGTCGTATCGGCAAAGGTCGACACGCGGCCCTGGCCGGCGTTGTTGACCAGCATGTCGGCGCGGCCGAAACGCGTGGACACCGCTTGCGCGAAGGCGGTCACGTCGGCTTCGTCGAGCACGTCGCAGCGCACGGCCAGCAGTTGTGCGCCTGCGTACTTGTCGCGCAGCATCGCTTCGGCGCGTGCGAGGCGTTCGTCGTCTCGGCCGCAGATGGCGACCGATGCGCCGGCCTGCAGGAACCGCTCGGCCGTCGCGAGGCCGATGCCGGACGAGCCGCCCGTCACCACCGCCACTTGCCCGGTCAGATCGATCTGGATCATCGGAGTCCTAAAGCTTTGAGAAACGTGTGCTCGTCATCCGAGCGGTAATTGAGCCGCCGCGACAATTCCGCCGCCGCGCGCTGCACCTTGTCGATCAGCCCGTCCGCGATCAGCGCCGCGTCGATCTCCGGACGCGGCACCGTCACCGTGATGCACGCGACGATCTTCTGCGTCTCGTTGCGCACCGGCGCCGTGACGACCGAGATCCCGCGCTCGAACGACGAATTGCTGACGCCGTAGCCGCGCAGCGCATCCTCGCGGATCACGTCGTACAGCGCGTCAACCGTCTCCGGCGTCGCGCTCGTCATCCGGTTCAGCGCGCCTTCCGGATACAGCGCGTGCAGTTCCTTCAGCGACAGGTCGCCCATCAGCACGTGGCCGTGCGTCGTCGCGTGCGCGGGCAGCCGGGTGCCGACGTTCACGCGGATCGAGCTGAACACCGGCGACTGGCTCTGCGCCTTCGCGACGAACACCACGTCGCGGCCGTCGCGAATCACGATGTGCGTCGTGAAGCCGGTCGCGTCGCGCAGGCTCTCGATCACCGGCAGGCCGAGATCGGTCAGCTCCAGCGAGCTCAGGTATTCGAAGCCGAGCCGCAGCACGGCGATGCCGAGCTTGTAGTTGCGATCCTTGTCCGCGCGTTCGAGAAAACCGAGCGATTCGAGCGTCTGCAGCAGACGGAACACCGTCGTGCGCGGAATGCCGAGCCGTTTCGACAGTTCGGGCGCGCCGAGCACGGGCTCGCGCGGCGAGAATTCGGCGAGAATCCGCAGCCCGCGTTCGAGGCCCGGCACGACGTAGCTGGCTTCGGCCTTCGCGTTGTCGGATTCGTTTTGTTGCAGCGGTTCGCTCATGCCGGCCCCCGCTGTGGGTCGCACTGACGACAGAACGTGTCGATCAGCGCGGAATAAACGGCCGGCGCTTCCACGTAGCCGGCATGCCCCGCCTGCGGAATCACCTGCAGCCCGACGTGCGCGGCCGCGGCGATCCGCTCGCACGCGGCGGGCGGCGTGATCGCGTCGTTCGCGCCGACGGCCACGGCCGTGCGGCCGCGAAAGCCGGCGAGATCGGCCGCGAGATCGGCGTTCGCGAGCAGATGCGTGGCCTGCGCGTAGCCGGCCGGCACGATGCGCGCCATGTTCCAGCGCACCCATGCCTTTGCCTCCTCGTTCGCGAAACCGGACAGCATGTTGCCGCTGCGCTGCTCGGCGAGCCCGGCCGGGCCGAGTTCCGCGAGCATCGCGAGCCGCGCGTCGCGGCGCGATTCGCGGGTCTCGGCCGGTGCGCTGCCGTAGCCGCCCGCGGGCGAAATCAGCAGCAGGCCGGCGATCCGCGCGGGCATCACGCGGACGAGGCCGCCCGCGATGATCGCGCCGAGCGAATGACCGACCAGCACGCAGCGTTCGATGCCGAGTGCCTCGAGCCACGCGTTCAGCGATGCCGCGTAATCGGCGGCGGCCGGCGACGCGCCGTGCACGGGCGTCGACACGCCGTAACCGGGCGCATCCCACGCGAGTACGCGCCGCGATGCACCCAGCGTGTCGAGCTGGCGGACCCACGATGCGGCGCCCGAGCCGATCCCGTGCAGCAGCACGACGGGCAGCGCACGGCCCGCATGCTGCGCGCCGGCCTCGCCTGCACCCGCCTCACGGTAGCCGATCGCGCCCGCCGCGCCGGCCGCGCAACGCTGCTCGGGAAACTGCCCGAGCAGCGCGGCGAACGCCGCGGTGCGGTCGCGTTCACGTTCGCGTTTGTCGATGACACTCATTGCTTCATCCGCCCCGTCTCAGCGCTTGATCTTCGCGAGCGGCGAATCGGGCGGATACGTCGGCGTGATCGGCTTCGACGAACCGAGCATCACGCACATCAGCGCATCTTCCTCGCCGATGTTGATTTCCGTGCGATACACGCCCGGCGGCACCGAGATCAGGTCGCGCTCGCCGAGGATCGCTTCCCAGGTCTCGCCGTCGCGCTCGCAGATCACCTTCATCTTGCCGCGCAGCACGAAGAAGATTTCCTCGACGTCGATGTGGATGTGGCTCGGGCCGATGTTGCCGGCCGGGATCACCATCGTCGAAAACGTGAAGTTGCCGGCCGGCACCGTGTTGACGTCCTTCGCGACGCCCGTGCCGCCCGTGCCGACATAGCGCATCTGCGCACGGCGGTACTTCGGGTCGTAATCGGCCTGGAACTTCAGCGCGTCCCAGTCGTAGCGCCGCGTTTCGTAGCGCGCGACGCGCCCTTCCATCCAGTCGTTGAAGCTTGCGCCTTCCGGCTGGTCCCACGACTTGCGTTCGAGATCGGCGTCCGCCATCGTCCTCTCCTTCATTCCGAGTGAAAACTTCAAATCAGTTCATTACGAAGCCGCCGTTCACCGGCAGCAGCTGACCCGTCACGAAGCGCGCGCCGTCCGACAGCAGGAACAGCACCGGGCCCGTCACGTCCTCAGGCAGTTGCGTGCGCGTCAATGCGCGGCCCTGCAGGTAGAACGCGTGACGCTCGGCCGGTACGTACGCGGTCGCCTCGACTTCGGTCAGCCCCGGCGCAATCGCGTTGACCGTCACGCCGTGCGCGCCGAACTCGCGTGCCTGCGCATGCGTCATCGCGATCACCGCGCCCTTGCTGGCGACGTACGCGAGCAGCTTCGGCGCGCCCCATAACGCGGTGTCCGACGCGAGGTTCACGATCGCGCCGCGACCCGACCGCGCGAGGTGCGGCAGCGCCGCATTGCTGACGAGCCACACGCCGCGCACGTTCACGTTCATCACGGCGTCCCACGTCGACACGTCGAGCTCCGTCGACAGCTTGCCGCCCGAGTTCGTGATCGCCGCGTTGTTGATCAGCGCGTCGAGGCCGCCGAGCACCGCCGCGCCCTGCGCGACGAAGGCGTCGATGCTCGCCGGATCGGCGAGATCGAGTGCGAAGAAATGCGCGGTGTGGCCGGCTTGCGTGAGCCGCGCGGCCAGCGCGCGGCCCTCTTCCGCGAGCACGTCGCCGAACGCGACTTGCGCGCCCGCTTCGACCAGCGCCGTCACGAACGCAGCGCCGAGGCCGCGCGCACCGCCCGTGACGAGCACCCGGCGGCCGGGCAGCGCGACGACCGGAGTGGACTCAGCCATTCGCGGGCTCCGCGGCGGCGTGCGCCGCACGATGCGCGTCGAGCGCGGACAGATGCTCCTGCGCACGCTGGCGCAGCATCCGGCGCACGCGCGTGATGCCGACGTCGTGCTGGTACAGGTATTCGTGATCGCGTGCATGCGGCGCGAGGCTTTCGAGGACGTAGCGATCCTGCTCGAGCACGTCCCAGTGCAGGCCTTCGAGGCGGTTGCGGTACATGAAGCGCCACACGTCGCGCTGCCAGCCGCCGACCTTGCGGGTACGCCAGAAATAGACCTGGCAGTGGTCGCCGTCGACCGGCGTCGCGAAGCCGATGATCCCGAAGTTGCCGCCCGGGCCGAACTTCTGCTTGTACGGAATCGCGAGGCGCATCCACAGGCAGCCGGTTTCGCCGAGCTCGACCCAGTCGAAGTTCACGTCGCGCTGGCCGATCTTTTCGAACATCAGGCCCGTGTCCGTCTTGCGCACGCGCATGTCGGCCTGCTTGTCGCCTTCGGCCATCGAGTGCGACGTCGCGTGCAGATACGCGCCGTGCATCGGGTCCATCACGTTGTCGATCGCGTACTGGTAATTGCACTTCCAGTTCGACACGCACAGGAAGTGCGCATACTCGTCGGCGACCAGTTCTTCCGGCAGGTTCAGCGGCGCCGGCTCGCCGTGCGCTTCGTCGCCGAACCACAGGAAGATCGCGCCGGCCTTCTCCTCGACCGGATACGACTTCACGCACTTCGTGCCTTCGAGCGGACAGTTCGACACGGCCGGTACGCGGTTGACCGTGCCGCCGCCGTCGACTTCGATGCCGTGATACCAGCACGCGATGTTGCCGCCGAGGTTCCAGCCGAGCGACAGACGCGCGCCGCGGTGCGGGCAACGATCTTCCAGTGCGTGGACCTTGCCGTCGTGATCGCGCCACAGCACGATCTGCTCGGACAGGCGCGTGAGGCCGACGGGCGCGTTCGACACCTGCCAGCTCGGCGCGACGGGATACCAGTAGTTCTTGATGCCGCGGTCGAGATAGTCACGGACCGGGTCGTGTTGGGCTTCGTGTTGGTCGGGGGACGTCATCAGTGTGCTCCGGATGCGGTTGTCGGGTCGGCGCTCAGGCGCGCGGCGCGGTCAGTGCGTTCATTCCGCCAGCGAGGCCATTTCGGCGCGGAAACGCTCAGGTGTCCAAACCGTGCCGTCCGGCGCGCGGAAGCCGATGCGGTTCAGCCCCGCGACGACATCGTCCACCTCGGTCGCGCCGCTCTCGAACACGCGTTCGAGCGCATCGCCGAGGTCGTTCTCGTACTGGGTCGGTGCGGCCTTGCGGTTCTGCCAGATCTGGTTCTCGACCTGACCGGGGATCTCGATCTGCCCCTTGCCCGCGACGTTGTTCGGCTGCGGCGCCACCCACGGCTTCAGGAAGGGATTGAAGTTGACGGTCGCTTCTTTCATGTCATTCCACCTTGATCTGGATTTCTTCACCGGCGAGGCGCACCGCGTACTGCTTCAGCGCGCGTCCGCCCGGACCCTTCAGGCATGCGCCCGTCTTGATGTCGAACACGGCCTCGTGCAGCGGGCACTCGACCGTGCCTTCGTCGACGAACCCCTGCGTCAACAACGCGTACGCATGCGGGCATACGTTCTCGAGCGCATACACGTCGTCGCCGACGCGGTAGATCCCGATTTCCACGCCGTCGGTCCGCTTGAACTCGATCGGCGTGTCTTCCGACAGCGCGCCGGCATGACCGGCGCAAATCCATTGTTCAGACATCTCACACCCTTCCTTCTGATCGACTCTCGGTTTGTTCCATATCCGGAACGTCAGTTTATGGATGGTGATTATAGGAGCGACTTTCCGCGAGCAAAATAAAAAGCTGCATGTCCTAGGGAAAACACCGACACTTAGCTCGGCCGCTCCCTTCGTCTACCCTGTCGAATGTAATTTTTTGTTATGCGACGGGGATTTATCGGCTTTTTCAAGACATCACGCGGGATTGCCGGGCGTCTGCCCGCCACTCATCCGTCCCGAAAAATTTATTTTTGATCGGGCGCGCACCCCCTCTATACTCCATTCCATTAAAGGCACATTGTTCCTTATATGGAACACAAGAATGCCCGTTCGGCGATGAACATGCGCGACGGCCGGCCGTCCCCGCGCAGGCCGTCACAACACGTATTCATCAGGTTGGAGAGTCAGGAGATCAAATGGTCAAGCATGCGGTAGTAGCAGCAGTCATCGGGATGGGCGTCGCGTCGGGCGCGTGGGCGCAGAGCAGCGTGGTGCTGTACGGCAGCATGGATGCGGGCGTCGCATACGTGAACAACGTCGGCGGCCACGCGAAGTGGGCGATGATCCAGGGCAATACGCAGCCCGACCGGTGGGGCCTGAAGGGCAAGGAAGATCTCGGCGACGGACTGTCGGCGATCTTCCAGCTGGAAAACGGCTTCTATACGAACAACGGCCAGTTCGCGACGGCGAACACGATCTGGAACCGCGCGGCGTTCGTCGGCCTCAGCGCCGAGCGCTACGGCACACTGACGCTCGGCCGCCAGACGCCGCTGTCGTTCGACTATCTCGATCCGCTCAGCACCGCGTATCTCGCGCTGAGCTGGTATGCGTTCCATCCCGGCAACATCGACGGGCTCGCCGCGACCGGCAACGTGCCGTACAACAATTCGATCAAGTACCGTTCGCCGACCTTCGCGGGTTTCTCGGCCGCGGCGACGCTCGCGCTCGGCAACACGACGAACTTCTCGACCGGCAAATCGGTCGGCGTCGCGCTGAACTATGCGAACGGGCCGTTCAAGGCGTCGGCCGTCTACTCGAACGAGCACGACCGCTCGATCCTGATCAGCCAGACGGGCATCACGTCGTTCCAGGGGCAAAACACCGCGAATGGTTATCTCGCCAGCAAGGTCGAGAACATCGGCGCGGGTGCGTCGTACCAGATCGGCGACTTCCTCGTGCATGGCCTCTACACGCGCGTGAAGATGCAGTCGAACGGGTTTTCCGACACGTTCCAGAGCTACGACGCGGGCGTGAACTACCGCAGCAGCGCGTTCAACACGATCGCGGGCGGTGCGGCGACCACGACGCTGGCCGGCCGCCGCTGGACGCAGGTCGAACTCGGCGACATCTACGCGTTGTCGAAGCGCACGCAGCTGTATGCGAACGTGCTTTATGAACACGGCTCGGGCGGCGCGAAGGCCGCGTTCTTCACGGCCGGCGTGTCGAGCACCGCGAACCAGGTGATCGTGCTGACCGGCATTCATCACTCGTTCTGAGCGAACTCGGGCACCGCGCCTGCGGTACCCGAAAACGACAAGAGCGGCCCGCGGGCCGCTCTCTTCGTTCGCAATGCCGCGCGCCGCGGCCGGCTCGATGCGCGAGCGTCAGAACATCGCGACCTTGTGGCGCGCATGCGCGAACGTCGGGTCGCTTTCGAGCGGACGATAGTTCAGCCGTTGCGACAGGTCGACCGCCGCGCCGCACACCGCTTCGACGAGCCGCTCCTTCTCGCCGGCCTCGCCGATCTCCGAGCGCGGCACCGTCGCGGTGATCGCCGCGACGATCGAGCCCGAATGATCGCGCACGGGCGCCGTCACCGCGGAAATGCCGCTCTCGAACGCCGCCTCACTGACCGCGTAGCCGAGCCGCGCGTAATGACGCACGCGTTCGTACAACTCGTCGACGGTGCCGGGCGTGCGCTCGGTGAACTGTTCGAGTTTCTTCTCCGGATAGAGCTGTCGCAGCGCATCGCGCGTCAGGTCGCCCATCAGCACGTGGCCGTGCACGGTCGCATGCGCGGGCAGGCGCGTGCCGACGTGCACCTTCACCGAACCGAACATCGACGCATTGCTTTGCGCCTTCGCGACGAACACCACGTCACGCTGGTCGCGGATCAGCAGGTGCGTCGACAGGCCGGTCGAATCGCGCAGCCGTTCGAGCACGGGCGTGCCGAGATCGGTCAGTTCGAGCGAATTCAGGTATTCGAAGCCGAGCCGCAACACGCCGACGCCGAGCCGGAAATAGCGGTCGCCGTTCACGCGTTCGAGAAAGCCGAGCGCCTCGAGCGTCTGCAGCAGGCGGAACGTGGTCGTGCGCGGAATGCCGATGCGCTTCGACAGCTCGGGTGCGCCGAGCACGGGCTCGCGCGCGGAGAATTCGGCGAGGATCCGCAGCCCGCGTTCGAGCCCCGGCACCAGATAGGACGAAGCGCCGCCGCCCGACGACTCGTCGTCGCCAGGCGCCGCCGGCTCAGGTGCATCGCTCATCGTTGTCTTGACCATGTGGACATGGACGGAAGGAAATCAGTCACGAAACAGGTCATGGATCGCCGTGGAGATTCAGTCATGCTACCTCAGTGCGCGCGTGGGCTCGCACCGCTGCGCGGCGCCGCGATGCAGCACGCGCATCCACGCACAATGACGCGTCATTCAAGGTCGAGAGGATAGCAGCGTTGGACGGCGCGACGCCATGCGGAAATCGCCGGACGGCGGGAAGGCGGCCGCGCGGCGCTGGCGCGCGGCACGCGGTCGGGCGACGGTGGCCGAAGCGTGAGCGTCGACGCCAGGCAGCCTACAGACGCGACAGATAGACGCGAATGGTCGTGCGGTCGTACGCAAAGCCGCCGGCCGGGTCCGGCTGCAGCACGCGTGCGAGATCGACCGGATGCAGCCATCCGGCGCCCAGCAGGCCGCCGTTGATCCCGCGAATCCGGGTGCCGCCGACGGCGATCGCGGCGTGAAAGACATTGGTGCCCCGCGCGAAGCCGACCGCGGTGCCCGCCGGAATGCTCGCGCGCCCGTCCCACTGATTGCCGGTCTCGAAGTTGAAGCGCGTCTTCCACAGCTGGCCGATCGTGTCGAGCAACGTACCGGGCGCGATCATCGCGTCGGCGCGCAGCAGATAGCGGACATAAGCAGCGGCGTCGTAGCAGACGCCGCCGGACACGTACTCGTCGATGTTCGCCATCCCGAACATCAGCGCCTGCGCGTGTTTTTGCCGTTCGGCGATGCCGGATTGGGCGACATGCCCGCCTAACTGGGTGAGTTGCACGGATAGCTCCTTTCAGGAATGCGGGACGTCATCGTCCTGCGGATGCGATAACGTCATATCTTATTACGATATGGCTCGGCATTTTCCAGGCGCGCTTCCGCCATACGGGGTTCGCGCTTTGCCCGGGAGGTCGCAAACCCGCGCACAGGCTTCCGCTACGCGTGTCGGAGTCGGCGCGATGCTTCAACATCGAACCGCACGAACCAATTGGCGCGGCAAAACCGCCAACGAAAAACCAGAAATGAGAAACAGTCGGGGACACACCGTCCGGCAACGGACGGCACGGAGGAAGACGATCCTCGGGCGGGATCGCCGCGACGGCGTCAGGCCGTCACGGCGTGGTCATATTCGGCGCGGGCAAGCTGGCCGGCGGCGTATGCCTCGGCTTCGCCGCGAAAGCCTTCGCGGCTGAACGCCACGACTTTCACGCCGACGCCGGTCGCCCGCTTCACCGTCAGCGCCCATTGCCATCCGCCGTCTTGCTCGAAGACGTGTAGCGAGGGTTCGAAGGAAGGGTCGAGTACGGTCACGCGTTGTGCTCCTGCCCCGTTGCGCGCTACGTCGGCAACGCATGGAGGCATGTCGAAAGGATCGCGCCGGCCTGCCGACGCGTTTGTGCCATTCCTCAGTGTAGTCAATAATTGTTGCGACGCACCATCAGAGGTTTCACTCACCTATCGAAACCGGGCGGTCGATCGAATCTACCTGAAAGCCTTGCGGGACGGGCCTGAGCGCCCGGCCGGACACGCTGCATTGAATTCGTGCGGCAACGTGCCGCACGCGCAACCGATTGCTTGCATTGGCCTTTCGTGAATCACCGAAACGGGGGCGCGATCTATCCGGCCGCGATCGATACGCGTCGGAAGGTGAGGTTGACGCGTTCGCCCTGCACGCCCGGCGCCTTCGGCACGCGGTGCTGCCATTCGGCCTGTGTGCGCCCGCGCATCACGAGCAGGCTGCCATGCACGAGGCGGTACGCATGCGTGACGCCGGTCTCGCGATGGCGAAGATCGAACACGCGCATCGCGCCGAGACTCACCGACGCGATCACCGGCGCGTCGCCGAGTTCGGGTTCGTTGTCCGCGTGCCAGCCGAGGCTGTCCAGCCCGTTGCGGTAGCGATTGAGCAGCACGCTGTTGAAACCCACGCCGCACGTCGCCTCGACCGCGTGCTTCAGCCCGAGCACGGCCGGCGTCCAGGGTTCGGGCACGTTGCGGATCCCCGAGTACACGTACACGGCATCAGGCTCGCCCTGCCACGCGGTGAGCCGCGGCAACGGAATGCGCCCGCGCGGCGTGCGGATCGTGTCCTGTCGCCACGCGACCTCGTCGATCAGCGCGGCCAGCGCGTGGTCCGCGGCGGGTGGCGCAAGCCAGTCCGGGTACCAGTCCACGTCGGGCGCGGGCGTATCAGCGAAGAGATCGGGCGTCGACATGTCGGCAGGAACGGGCAAGGAACGAAGCAAACGAGGCATGTCTGCATACTAGCCAACGGCGCCGCGCGCCGCCATGCGCTGCCATTCCCTGCTGAAAGAAAGCCGCCGAAAAACCTGCCGTGCACCGCGATACGCGTTCGTATTGCGTGACGGACGCCTCCCGGCCATCCGCTAGCCGCGCGTCAGCCGGATCAGCGTGATCTCGGACGGCACGCCGAAGCGGTTCGGCGGCCCCCAGTAGCCGGTACCGCGGCTCGTATACAGCCACATGTCGCCGAAGCGGTTCAGCCCGCCGACCACCGGCTGCTGCAACCGCACGAACGGCGGCCACGGCAGGAACTGGCCGCCATGCGTGTGCCCCGACAACTGCACGGTAAAGCCCGCGCGGCTCGCCGCTTCCGCGCTGCGCGGCTGGTGCGCGAGCAGGATCTTCGTGCCGACGTCGCGCGGCGCACCGGCCAGCGCCTGCGCGGGGTCGCTGCGATGCGCGGGATCGAAGCCGCCCGCCGTGAAGTCGGTCACGCCCGCGAGCACCGCCCGCGCGCCGCCGCGCTCGATCAACACGTGCTCGTTCAGCAGCACCGTCAGCCCGATACGACGAAACTCGTCGATCCATGCATGCGCACCCGCGTAGTACTCGTGGTTGCCCGTCACGAGGAAGGTACCGTGCCGCGAGCGCATCTGGCCGAGCGGCGCGGTGTGTTCGCGCAGGCGCTTGACCGAGCCGTCCACCACATCGCCCGTCACGACCACCAGGTCGGCGTCGAGCGCATTGACCGCGCGCACGATCCGCTCGATGTAGGGCCGCTTGATCGTCGGCCCGACGTGGATATCGGACAGTTGCACGATCGTCAGCCCGTCGAGTGCGGCCGGCAGCCCGGCGACCGGAATCGACACGCGCTTGACCGCCGCCGTACGGCGCGCGCCGACGAACCCGATCGCGGTCACGAGCACCGCGGCCGCCAGCACGCCGAGCGCCGTGTCGGGCGCGGCGCCGGGCCATGCGCCGTCATGGCCGAGATGCCGCCACACGAGCACGCCGAGCAGCACGAAGTCGCGCAGGAGCGTCAGCACCAGCAGCGACGAGAAGAAGCCCATCACGAGCGCGCCGGCCCAGCCGACCAGCGTCGCCGCCCAGCCTTCGTCGAAGCGGCGCGAGAACATGCCGACCGGAATCAAGACGACGAAACTCGCCAGCACGAGCGCCGCGATCGTACGCGCGAGCGGCGACGCGAACGCATCGGGAATGATCCGCATCCCGACGTACAGATGGAACAGCACGCCGATTGCAATGAACCGGACAAAGAAACTTCGCATGAAACGTTCACCTTCGTTGCACGACCGCATCCGCGGCACGCGGCGCACGGGCCGTAATGCCCAGGTGCCGCGTGTCGCGCCCTACGCACGATGGTACACAGATCCCGGTCGCGACGACGGGTCGCCGCCGACGGTGCAGCGCCGTGCGGCTTCGCGCGATAATCGGCCATCCTCCCGCCGCCACGTCCATGCGCTTCGATATCGTCGACCTCAAACTTTTCACGCACATCGCGGAAGCGAACAGCCTGACACGCGGCGCCGAACGCGCGCATCTGTCGGTGCCGGCCGCCAGCACCCGCATCAAGCACCTCGAGGAGCAGGTCGGCGTGAAGCTGCTGAGCCGCACGAGCCAGGGCGTCACGCTGACCGCGCCGGGCGACACGCTGCTCGCGCATGCGCGCCGCGTGCTGCGCCAGCTCGAGCAACTGACCGGCGACCTGCAGGAATATGCGTCGGGCGTGAAAGGCCACGTGCGCGTGTTCGCGAACACCACGGCGATGAGCGAGTTCCTGCCGGGCGTACTGCGTCACTATCTCGTCAACCATCCGGACGTGACGATCGACATGCAGGAGCGGCTGAGCCCCGACATCGTGCGCGCGGTGCAGGACGGCATGATCGACATCGGCATCGTCGCCGGCGACGTGTGCACCGACGGGCTGCAGGCGATGCCGTACCGGCGCGACCGTCTCGTGCTCGCGACCGCGCTCGGGCATCCGCTCGCCAGCCTGGCGTCGACGCCGTTCGTCGCGACGCTCGACCACGACTTCATCGGCCTGCCCGAGGCGAGCGCGATCCACACCTTCCTGAAGCGCGCGGCCGCCGACGTGCAGCGCACGCTGCGCTGGCGCATCCAGGTCAGCAACTTCGAAACCGCATGCCGGATGATCGAGGCGAACGTCGGCGTCGGCGTGCTGCCCGAAGGCACCGCGCGCCGCCATGCGAGGACGATGGCGCTGCGCCTCGTCGCGCTCGAGGACGACTGGGCCGAGCGCCAGTTGCAGATCTGCGTCGCCGATCTCGATGCGTTGCCGCGCTTCGCGCGCGATCTCGTCGACCTGCTCGTCGAGGATGCGCGCGAGCGACCGGACTGACCGGATTCGCATGCGTTCGAGCGGCAATCGGCGGTTTGCGCGCCGATTCCGCTGCGTCGGCATGGCAAATTCCACTGCGCGCTTTTCGTCTGACGATCCTTTACAGTCCGTTAGCAACCCTACGCGAGCGGGTGCTGGCAGAATCGCGGCGGCCCGATCATCGCTGCCGACACGCACCGCCGGACCGTCCGGCATGAGCGACGGCGCGGCCCCGGCACGGCCACGACCCGTGCCGTAATCGTATGCCGGATCGCTGGCGATCCGCATCGCGCTGATTTATGATCGGCTCCGTATCCTGGAATCGTCGTCGCGGCGACGATTCGCATTGCGCCGCGCCCGGCATCCACCCCCAAACGTCGAGCTCGTCACACCATGAGAAAAACAACGCCGCGCGCGCCGCTGCGCGTC
Organism: Burkholderia sp. E168m22; assembly: GCF_001319805.1. Lineage (NCBI taxonomy): Bacteria > Pseudomonadati > Pseudomonadota > Betaproteobacteria > Burkholderiales > Burkholderiaceae > Burkholderia > Burkholderia sp. E168m22. Next base: position 36,519 of record NZ_BBSK01000084.1, on the reverse strand, counting down.
GCCGCCGTGCTGGCGCCCGCCCTGCCGCTCGCGGGCTGCGCATCGCGCGGCGCACCGTCCTACGTGCTGTTCGGCGCGTACTTCCCGCTGTGGCTCGTCAGCGCGATCGTCGGCGTCGTCGGCGCGATCGTCGCGCATCGCGTGTTCGTCGCGACCGGCTGGGCCGCGACGGTGCCCTACCAGCTCGCCGTCTGCACCGCGATCGGGCTCGTGGTCGCCGTGATCGTGTGGCTCACCGGCACGGGGCCGTTCGCATGAAGGCCGCCGGCATCGCCCGCCCCTCCGTCAAAGGCCGCGTGATCGCGCTCGCGATCGTCGCGCTCGGCATCGCGGCGCTCGCGTACGCGTACCACCGCACGACCGCCTACCCGTCCACCGACGACGCGTCGATCGACGCGGACGTCGTGCACGTCGCGTCGCCGGTCGGCGGTCGCATCGTGCAGCTCGCCGTGCATGAAAACCAGCGCGTCGCGAAAGGCGACCTGCTGTACGTGATCGATCCCGTGCCGTACCGGCTGACCGTCGCGCAGGCGCAGGCCGACCTCGAACTCGCGCGCGCGTCGCTCGACACGCGCCGCCGTTCGCTGATCGGCGAGCGCTCGAATGCGTCCGTCGCCGCCGAGCAGGTCAAGCGCGCGACGCAGAACTACGATCTCGCGACGCGCGACGTGAACCGGCTCGCGCCGCTCGCCGCGCAGGGTTACGTCAGCGCGCAGCAGTTCGACCAGGCGAAGGTGCGCCAGCGCGACGCGTCCGTGTCGCTCGCGCAGGCGCAGGAGCAGCAGCGCGCGTCCGCACAGACGATCGGCGACGACGCGGACGCGATCGCGACGCTGCATGCGCGCGAAGCCGCGCTGGCCCGCGCGCAGCATGCGCTCGACGATACGGTCGTGCGCGCGCCGCACGACGGGCTCGTGACCGGCCTGAGCGTGCTGCCCGGCGAAACCCTCGCGCCGAACCAGTCGATCTTCACGCTGATCGATGCGAGCGAATGGTTCGCGGTCGGCAATTTCCGCGAGACGTCGCTCAATCGCATCGCGGTCGGCGACTGCGCGACCGTCTACTCGATGATCGACCGCAGCCGCCCGCTGACGGGCAAGGTCGTCGGCATTGGCGCCGGCATCGCGGACAGCGCGCGCATCAACCTGCCGCGCTCGCTGCCGATCGTGCAGAACTCGGTGAACTGGGTGCACGTCGCGCAGCGCTTCCCCGTGCGCGTGAAGCTCGACGAACCCGACGGCAAGCTCGTGCGTGTCGGCGCGAGCGCGATCGTCGAGGTCCGGCATGGCTCAGCCTGCCGCTGAGGTTCGCGCGCCGGGCCCGCGCGAAGTCCTGCGGCTGCTCGCGCCGTTTCCGGGGCGCGCGGCGATCGCCGTGCGCGTCGCGCTGATCTGCGCGCTGACCGCGTTCGTGACGGCCGCGTACGGCACGCCCGAAGCCGCATTGTCCGCGTACGTCGTGTTCTTCATGATCCGTGCCGACCGCGTGACGAGCGTGGTGCTCGCGGCCGCGCTGCTGCTGATCGTCACGATCGTGATCGGACTCGTGCTCGGCATCGCGATCTTCAGCATCGACTATTCGATCCTGCGGGTCGCGTGCATGGCCGTGCTGTCGGTCGCCCTCCTGTATCTGACTTCCGCCAGCAAGCTGCGCCCGGTGGGCGCGATCCTCGCGATGATCGTCGGCTTCGGGCTCGACCAGCTCGGCCTCGCGCCGTTCGGTGAAGCCGCCACCCGCGCGCTGCTGTATATCTGGCTGACGATCGCGATCCCCGTCGGCGTGGCGATCGTCGTCAACCTGCTGATCGCGCCGTCGCCGCGCAAGCTTGCGCACGCGCAGCTCGCGAAGCGGCTGCGGCTCGCCGCACGGCGCCTGCGCGGCGACGACGACGCACGTGCCGCGTTCGACGCGAGCCTGCGCGAAGGCGACAAGCAGTTGCTCACGTGGCTCAAGCTGTCGAAGCTCGAAGGCTCGTCGAGCGCCGCCGACTTCGCGGCGCTGCGGCAGGCCATCGCGTCGAGCACCGCGCTGATGGTCGGCGTCGCGCTGGCCGATCGCGAGCCGGACGCGCGGCTGCCCGATGCGTTCGCCACACCCCTCGCCGCGACGCTCGACGACATGGCCGCCATTCTCGAACGCGGCGGCTACCCGGTCGACGTGACGCTCGCGCTGCCGCCGGCCGACGCGCTGCCGCCGCTCGCACGCATCGCCGCGACCGATCTCCAGGATGCGATCACGCATTTCGCGGAGCCGGGCGCGACAGCGCCTACGGTCGATGCAACGGCGGAGGCTTCGGCCAACGCAACGCCCGCCGCCGCTGCCGCCACGCCCGAAGCACCCGCCGCCGCGCCGGCACCGGCACCACACGGCGGCTTCTTCCTGCCCGACGCACGCACCAATCCCGACCACATCCGCTATGCGCTGAAGACGACTGCCGCGGCGATCTTCTGCTATCTGCTGTACTCGCAGCTCGACTGGTCGGGCATTCATACCTGCGTCGTCACCTGCTACATCGTGTCGCTCGGCTCGACGGCCGAAACGGTCGAGAAGCTCACGCTGCGGATCTTCGGCTGCATCATCGGCGCATTGCTCGGCACCGCCGCGCTCGTGTTCGTCGTGCCGGCGCTGTCGTCGGTCGGCCACCTGATGGCGCTGGTGTTCGCCGGCGCGTGGCTGTCCGCGTGGATCGCCTTCGGATCGCCGCGCATCGCGTACGCGGGCTTCCAGGTCGCCTTCGCGTTTTTCCTGTGCGTGATCCAGGGCGCCGGCCCCGGCTTCGACCTGACGATCGCGCGCGACCGCACGATCGGCATCCTGCTCGGCAACGTCGTCGTGTATCTGGTGTTCACACGCATCTGGCCGGTCAGCATCGGCAAGCAGATCGACGTCGCGTTCGCCGCGCTGCTCGACCAGTGGCGACGCATCGCGCAGATCGCGCAGCCGGCCGAGCGGCGCGCGCTCGCGGCCGAAGCGTTCGCCCGACACGGCGCGATCTCGCAGGAGCTTGGCCTGGTCCATTACGAGCCGTCGTGGGTGCGGCCGGCCGCGACGTGGCTCGCCACCCGGCGGCGCGCGCTCGCGGAACTCGGCGCGATCGAAGGTCCGCTGTTCCTGCTCGCCGAACGCAAGCCGGGCGACGCGGCAATCGACGCGCAACTCGCGCGCGTGACCGAACCGGGCAATGGCGACACCGTGCCCCGCACGCCCGCTCCGACACCACCGTCGAGCGCCGCCCCCACCGACCCCGCGCGCGATGCGCTGCTGAACCTCATCGACACGCGGCTCGCGCAGATCGCCGACGCCGCCCGTCAAGCCACACCGAAGGAGCCTGCCCCTCATGCGCCTACCTGAACCGCCGGCCGCCGCGATCGCCGCCACCGTGCTCGCGACCGCCGTCGCGCTGGCCGGCTGCGCGACGTCGTCGATCGATCTGGCGCCGGAGGCGTCCGACCGCCCGTGGCAGCCGCAAACGTCCGCCGCGGGCGACATCGTGGCGGCGCCGCCGCGCGCATCCGCGCAAGGTGCGCATGACTACACGCTGCCTGCCTCGCCGGCACTCGCGTCGGTTTCGGCGCCGGCCGCGCTCGATGCCGCACATGCGTACACGCTGCCCGAGCTGATCGATCTGGCCGAATCGGCCAATCCGCTGACCCGCATCGCATGGAACGACGCGCGCAACGCGGCGCTCGCGGTGGGCCTCGCCAAGTCCGCCTATCTCCCGCGCCTGTCGGCGACGGCGATGGGTGCGTACCAGGCGAACCACGGCTCGACGTCGACGATCCTCGGTGATTCATCGAGCAACACCACCGCGCACGGCACGATTTCGGCGCTGTCGCTGCAATGGCTGCTGTTCGATTTCGGCGGCCGCGCGGCGCGCGTCGAAGCGGCCGAACAGGCATCGATCGCGTCGAACGTCGCGTTCACGGCCGTGCACCAGCAGGTGATCCACGACGTGACGGTCTCGTACTACCGCTACGAAGCCGCCCGCTCGCACGCGCTCAGCGCGCAACAGGGCCTCACGAACGCCGATGCGATCCTCGCGGCGTCCCGCGCACGGCTCAAGCACGGCGTCGGCACGGTCGTCGAACTCGCGCAGGCGACGCAGAACCGCGCGCAGGCGAACCTCGCGCTCGTGCAGGCGAACGGCGCCGAGAGCGACAGTTACCTCGCCCTCGTCTCCGCGCTCGGCATCTCGCCGCTGTCGAAGCCGACCATCGCCGCGCTGCCGAAGCGGCCGCTGCCGCCCGCGCTCGGTTCGTCGGTCGACACGATCGTGTCGGACGCGATCGCGCGCCGCCCCGACCTGCAGGGCGCGTTCGCGGTCGAAAAGGCCAACCGCGCGAAGATCAAGGCGGCTCAAGCCGCGTTCATGCCGAAGATCTTCCTGTCCGCGTCGACGTCGTATGCGAGCGGCGGTACGTCCATCTCCGCGCTGCCGGCGATCGGCGACCAGGCGCCGACCGTCAACCTGAACGGCAGCCGCTACGGCGGCGGCGTATTCCTCGGCGTGACGATCCCGCTGTACGACGGCGGCCTGCGCTCGGCCGTGCTGATGCAGGCACGCAACGACGCGGAAAGCGCATCCGCCCGCCTCACGCGGACCAAGGAGGAAGCGGTACGCCAGGTCGTCGCCGCGCAGAACGCGGTGCAGACGAGCCTGGCGTCGCACGACGCCGCGAAGGCGCTCGTCGATGCCGCGCAAACGAGCTACGACGCGGCGCTGACCGCGTACCGGAACGGCGTCGGCTCGGTCACCGACGCGACGATCGCGCAAAGCCAGTTGCTCGCCGCGCGCAACGCGGAGGTCGACAGCTATGCCGGCGCATTGTCAGCCGCGGCCGCGCTCGCACTCGCGACCGGGACGATCGGCTCGGCGCAGTAGCGCCGGCCGCAACGCGGTTGACGCCAGCGCGCGCCGCCCACTAGAATGCCGCCCATTCTTCCTTCAGGAACCATCGTGGACAGTTGCAGCACTCCGTTGCGTGCGCCGCTTGCCGCCTGAACGCCTGTCCGCTGCAGTTCTCCTGCCACGGCTCGCGTTCCGCGAGCCGCACGCTCCCCCGTTTCACACTGAATGACGCATTCGCGCGGTACAGTACCGCGCGATGAGGGCTCGCGCCGCGTCGCCTTCGGCCTTGCGCCGCGGCGGCGCGTGCCGGCATGCGCTTCTTGCACGGCAGGACAACCATGACTTTCGATTTCGCACTTCGCCTTTTCACCGCGTTCGCCTGCGGCGTCGCCATCGGCCTCGAGCGCCAGATGCGCCAGCGCACGGCCGGCCTGCGCACCATCACGCTCGTCGCGAGCGGCGCGTGCCTGTTCGTCACGCTCGGCGTGCTGACCGGCAACGGCGTCGCGGGCGTCACGCAGATCGCCGCGTATGTCGTGTCGGGCGTCGGCTTTCTCGGCGGCGGCGTGATCATGCGCGACAAGGGCTCGATTCAGGGCATCAACACGGCCGCCACGCTGTGGTGCTCGGCCGCCGTCGGCGTACTGGCCGGCTCCGGCCACTACGTGCCCGCGCTCGCCGGCACCGGCGTCGTGCTGCTTACCAATACGGTGCTGCGCGGCGTCAGCCAGGCCATCAACGCGACGCCCGTCTCCAATGCCGATCTCGTGCGCGAATACCAGATCACCGTGATCTGCCTTGCCGCCGACGAAGTGCACATCCGCACGCTGCTGTCGAACGCGATGTATGCGAAGCCGCTGTCGTTCCAGAGCCTCACGAGCGAGGACGTGCCCGACCAGCCGGACCGGCTGAAGGTCACCGCGACGTTGAAGCTGCATCCGAAGGATCAGCAGAAGCTCGAGCAGATCGCGAGCCGGATGAGCATGGAGAAAAGCATTTCCAGCGTGAGCTGGACCGCGAAGGAAGCGGAGCCGATGATGGAGTGAGCCAAGTGGCGGCCGCCGCCTCCGGCGCCGCCGTCGCGTCACGTCACGTCAAGGTGTTTCGATGAGCCCCGCCGAGATCGCCTTGACGACCGCCTGGACCTTGTTGGTCGCGCCGAGCTTCTCGAGGATGTTGTTCACGTGGAAGTTGACCGTGCGCTCCGAGATGCTGAGGATCTGACCGATTTCGCACGCGGTCTTGCCCTCGGCCGTCCAGCACAGCACCTCGCGCTCGCGCGCGGTCAGCGTGACGCCCGCCGCCGGCGACAGCTTCGGCACCATGAAGCGGCTCATCAGCGAATGCGACAGGTTCGCGAGCCAGTTGGTCTGTAGCGTCAGCATGTTGATCTCGGCCGGCGTCAGCCGGTCGGCATGGCGGGCGATGCTCAACAGGCCGAATGCGCCGCGCGCCGCCCAGCTCGATTGCGCGACGCCCACCGACAGCCCGAAATCGCGCGCGTCCTGCCACAGCGGGCACGGGTCGATCCGGTCGACGTCCGGCCAGACGATCATGTTGGTGCTGAGCGCGCCGTCGCGAACCGTCGAGTCGATCTCGATGTAGTTCTGCGCCTGGTAGTGCGCCATCCAGCCGTCCGGATAGGTATTGAAGATCGCGACCGCGGGCTTCGAAACGGGCAGCGGTACGCGAATGCCGTAACAGCAGTATTCGAATCCGAGCCGCTTGGAATAGGCGGCGATCCGCTGGAAGAGCTGCTGCTCGTCTTCCGCGGCGCTGAATTGTTGGTAGGCATCCTGCCAGCGCAGTTCCATTCGTTCTCCGACAACGTCACGCTGTCATACTTGTCAGGTTCCAGCACCCGTTCGAGGCTGATACATTCCGCGCATGACTTCACCCTTGCTGCACCCTGTCCCCGGCCCGTCCCCGGACGGCTACGTACGCCTGTCAGAAGGCGCACTGGCCGCACTCGCGCTCGACCATGTCGCGAGCGGCCTCGACCCGTCGCTGCTGGCCGAACTGCGCGACAACGCGATCGACGCCCGCCTCGCCGGCTATACCGAATGGCATCGCCCGGCCGGTGCCGGCGTCGCCTACGTGACGGTCGGCTGGGACTGGTACCTCGAACGCGCAACGGGCACGTTCGTGATCGCGGGCGGCGACGTCCGCAGCAACGTGATGGCCATCGACGCCAGGGGCGCCGACATCGGCATGTTCCGCACGGCCGCCGCGCTCACCGCGCGGCTCGCCGCGATCGACTGGCCTGCCGCGGTCGCGTCGGCCCTGCTCGGGCGCGACGACGCCTATCATGCCGGCCCCACGCTCCAGTGACAACCGGCCGCGCATTCTTCCGACGATTTTGCCAGACTGGCGCTCTTTATAAATAAAAGCCGCCCGGTTTTCAATCCCGTCGATCAAGAAACCGCTACCACGTCCCGAATGGCGTCTTTACGTCGCCACCCTGTAAGAGTTACCAGTTACAGGCTCCTCGTGCCGCGCGCTGTAATGCACGCATATAAAAGCACAGATCCGAGGACATCCATGCAGACCTTCGTTCACGAGGAAGGGCGGTTGCCACACGAACTCGCGGCGGATCTCGGGCGCTATCGGCGCCGTGTGTTCGTCGAACAGCTCGGTTGGGCGCTCCCGTCGGCGAACGAAAGTTTCGAGCGTGACCAGTTCGATCGCGACGATACCGTGTACGTGTTCGCGCGAAACGCCGACGGTGACATGTGCGGATGTGCGCGCCTGCTGCCGACGACGCGCCCGTATCTGCTGAAGTCGCTGTTCGCCGACCTGGTCGCCGAGGACATGCCGCTGCCGCAATCGGCCGCCGTCTGGGAGTTGTCCCGATTCGCGGCGACCGACGACGAAGGCGGCTCCGGCAACGCGGAGTGGGCCGTGCGTCCGATGCTCGCGGCCGTCGTCGAGTGCGCGGCGCAGCTCGGCGCGCGGCAGCTGATCGGCGTGACGTTCGCGAGCATGGAGCGGCTGTTCCGCCGGATCGGCATACACGCGCACCGCGCAGGCCCGCCGAAGCAGGTAGACGGGCGTCTGGTGGTCGCGTGCTGGATCGACATCGATCCGCAAACGTTTGCTGCGCTAGGAATAGAGCCGGGGCAGACTACCCGGCAAGCTATCGCCGCCTGAGTTGGAACGCGCGTTCCACTCGGGCGGCATCGTAACGAAGGAGAACCAACGTGGATCAGTCTCAGGTCTTTCGCGCGATGATGCCCGGGTTGACGAGCGCCGGCGGCGCCCGCATCGCGGTCGCCTATCCGTCGTTTCCCAGGCCGTTGCCGCTCGTGCGGCTTGATCGTCGCGGGCTCGTGTTTCGTGCCGTCGGCGCCGCGCCGCTCGTGTGCGGGCTGCCGCGCCCGGCAACGCTGCTGGTCGCGGACGAGCCGCTGTGCTCGCTGCGCCTCGTGATCCGCGACATCGCCCCGGCCGGCGACGGCCGCCACGACCTGACGATGCAGCCGTCCGGCGCCGCCGGCGACGAATTGCTATGGCACGCATTGCGCGATCGCGAGCCGTACCGGCAGATTCGGCACCCGCTCGCGCCGGTCGCCCTGCCCGTCGCCACCGGCGGCGAACCGCAAGCGGCGGCCGCCGAAACCGCTGCGCGCCCGTCGCGCAGCGCGGCCTTCCGCCTGCCCAGCCATAGCGACGCGCTGTTCTTCGCGGACTGGCTCGAATATCACTTCGACGAACTGCGCGCGCTGTCGCAACAGCACGGGCCGCAACTGCAGCTCAATCAGCTCGAACGACAGGTCGACGATGATGAAGTCGGCGTGCGTTTCGTCTACGACATCGACGGGCACGCGACGCGGCACGCATTGACCGACTGCGCGCGCGAGGCATGTGCGTGGATCGAGACGGAGATGCGCAGCAAATACGCGCTGCCGGTCGCGCAAGAGCGGTTTGGCGCGTTTGCGGCGCATGCACGGGCCGGCGGCATGTGAATGCGGCCGTGCCGCGCGCCGCCACAAGGCTGGCCACGCGGCGGCAAGTTGTGCGGATGCAACGAGGGCTTGCAAACGTCCGGGTTTTCCCTTAAATTTACGTCTGTCTCCTCCATGTCTCCAAACATGGATTCAGCCCGCTCACAGCAGCGGGCTTTTTTATTGCCTAAATGATTTACGGGGCCACATCACCCTCCCCATCTGGCTAGCCTGCTGGACGCATACCAGTCGGTCGCAGCCAGTAGTGGTGTATCGCAAATATCAGCGCGACCGCGACGACAAGCGCCAGCAGCAGGTACAGCCGGCCCTTCCTGGTCGTCGGCAGGTCCGTCAGGGCACCGACGTCGCCCGTGAGCGCCGCCAACGCGACCATCGCCAGGCCGGCCAGCACCAACGTCCCCTTTGCCACCCATCCGAACGCGGCCTCCAGCCCGGCTGCCCATCGCGACTGGCGATAGGGTCCGGCAACTGGCCGGCGCAGATCAGGCTTACCCATTCGTCAACTCCCTACCGGCATGCGCGTGTCCGCGCATCGTGCGGCAAGCGCTGCCGGACGCATGAATTCGAATGTCTTGCTGACGAGTAGCCGCTGCGATGCGGAGTGCACACAGGATCGAAATGCGTCATGTTTTTCTTTCGCGAGACGAGGCTCGACACAATTCGATTCGCTTGGCCGGGCCGAATCGATATCGTTCGATACGGCCAGTATCGCCCGAAAGACGATCCGTTCGCCTCGCCCAATCGCGATCAGCCGGCTTATCATTGATCGGCCCGCCACTTCCCGTCGAGGTCATCTTGCACGCCCATCTGCGCATTGCTCGCCCGGTCAACAACCTCGCCCGCACCGAACGCATGTATCGCGACGGCCTCGATCTGTCGGTACTGGCGCGCTTCGAAGATCACGACGGCTTCTCCGGCGTGATGCTCGGACGCGAAGGCCTCGACTATCACTTCGAGTTCACACACTGCCCCGACCATCCGATCGCGCCGTCGCCGACGCCCGAGGACCTGATCGTGTTCTACCTGCCCGATCGTCCGGAATGGGAGGCCGCGTGCGAGCGCGTGACCGCACACGGCTTCATGCCGGTGACGTCGTTCAATCCGTATTGGGAAATTTCCGGCCAGACCTTCGAGGATGCCGACGGTTACCGGATCGTATTGCAGAACGGTACGTGGCGTTGACGGGCTGACACGCGTGAGCGGTTACACGGCGGCGTGGCTGCCGCAGCGGGCGACGTAAACGACGTGCCGTCGCAGTGCGTGCCCTTCCGGCAACGCGGGATGGTCGAAATCGCGCGCGGGCTGGCGCAGCATGCCGAGTCGCTGCATCACTTGTTGCGATCGCAGGTTGGTGTCGGCCGTCCACGCGAAGATCTCGCCGAGCCCGATCCGGTCGAACCCGTCGGCCAATGCGGCAACGGCCGCTTCGCCAATGTAGCCATGCCCCCACGCGTGGCGCGCCTGTCGCCACATGATCTCGACGCATGGCGCCATCGGATGCGTTGTGCGGGCCTCATACGACAGGCCGCAAACGCCGACCAGCAATGCATCGGCGCGACGCTCGACCGCCCATACACCGAAGCCGTGTGCATCGACATGCGCGTTGAAGCGCGCAATGACGTCACCCGCCTCGTCGATCGACATCGGACCGCACGCGAGCCACGCGGTCACGTCCGGATCCGCATGCATCGCTGATAACGCTTCCGCATCCGCAGGTCGCCAGCGGCGCAGCGTCAGGCGTTCGGTTTCGATTCTGGATGGCGTGATCGTCATGGAAATGCGAAACGGATAGACGGCGCGTGCAACGCAGATGACGTCACGAACGAAGGGAAAAGATCGCGATCGTCGCGTGTACCGGCAACGATCGGAACAACGGATGACGAGAAATGGGCTCGGGTTACTCGTTTTCCTCGAAGTAATGCCCGAACTTCGTCTGCTTCGTGCGGATATAACGCTCGTTTTCCTCACGCACGGGCACCGCAAGCGCCACGCGCTCGCAGACAGGAATGCCATGCTTCACGAGCGTATCGAACTTCTTCGGATTATTGCTCATCAGCCGCACCGACGTCACGCCGAGGATGCGCAGGATCGCAGCGGCCGAGTCGTATTCGCGAGCGTCGTCGGGGAGGCCGAGATCGAGGTTCGCCTCGACAGTGTCACGCCCCTGCTCCTGCAGCGCGTACGCGCGGATCTTGTTGCTCAGGCCGATGCCGCGGCCTTCATGGCCGCGCAGATACAGCAGCACGCCGCGGTCTTCGGCCGCGATGTAACGCAACGCGAGATCGAGTTGCTCGCCGCAATCGCAGCGGTACGAGCCGAACACGTCACCGGTCAGGCATTCGGAATGCAGCCGGGTCAGCACGGACTGCTCGCCCGTGACGTCGCCCATCACGAGCGCGAGATGTTCGGCATCGCTGCCCGATACGCGAAACGCGTATGACGTGAACGTACCGTAGCGCGTGGGCAGCGACGCCGTGGCGACGAGCGTCACGCACTCGTCGGCCTGGCCATTGCCCGGCGTGGGCGATTGGGGACGCGAAGACATCATGAATTCAATCGAAACTTCAGGAATGTAGGAGTTGTGTGGATGGTGCGTGACGGGAGTTTACCGCTAATCTGGAAACGTCACGCGACTGCCGCCGCCCGCCCGGCTATACTGGGCTCACCGGGTGACGCGCAGCACGCCCCGCCTGCCCTGCATCGACCTGCACACGGAGAAAGCGAATGAGTACGACTGTCGCGCAGATTCTCAAGGCCAAGCCGGATTCGGGCCGCACCATCTACACCGTCACGAAGTCCGATCTCGTCTACGACGCCATCAAGCTGATGGCGGAAAAGGGCATCGGTGCACTGCTGGTCGTGGACGGCGACGACATCGCGGGCATCGTCACCGAACGCGACTACGCGCGCAAGATCGTCCTGCAGGACCGCTCGTCGAAAGCCACCCGCGTCGAGGAAATCATGACGGCGAAGGTGCGCTACGTCGAACCGTCGCAATCCACCGACGAGTGCATGGCGCTGATGACCGAGCACCGGATGCGCCACTTGCCCGTGCTCGACGGCGGCAAGCTGGTCGGTCTCATCTCGATCGGCGACCTCGTGAAGAGCGTGATTGCCGATCAGCAGTTCACGATCAGCCAGCTCGAACACTATATCCACGGCACGCCTACCGTCACGTCCGCCTGATCCGCGCAGCAAAAAAGGCCCAAACGCGTGAGCGTCTGGGCGGAAAGCCGCCGGCATGCGGCGACGGAGGTTCTGCTCCTGCGGACGGACGACGCGCGCAGTTCGCGCGTCTCGTCAATTCAGCGGTGCGCTCGGGCAGACCGGGGGGATGTTCAATCAGTTACCGAAGTACACCGAATTCACGGGATTCGGCGCGTCCCGCGTCACGCGGCGGCCGCCTTGCGCGGCACCCGTCGCCACGGCACCGTAGCCGCTCGTATCGGCTTGCGCGAGCATCGGCTGATTGGGCTGGATGCGCTGCTCGGCAGCCTGGATGTCGCTCGGATATTGCGAATCGCTCGCCAGCGGCTTGTACCCGTTCTGCTCGAGCTGCACGAGTTCGGCCTTGACCTGAGCGCGGGTCAACCCCTGCTCGGACTGTGCGAACGATGCAATCGGAGTGGCAAGGACGGATGCGGCGATGGCTGCGTAGATGATCGACTTCATGATTTACCTCCGGAATATGTTCTCTTTTGACGTCGCCTCGGCAGGAACTGTCTGAAGCGAATGAATTTAGTGTAGTGCGCGCCACTCCAAGGGGAAACCCTTAGTTTGAACATACAGCGTTGCATTTTTGGAAAAAATCGCCCACTGTTTCCGGACAGGGTCGTCGCGACTTGCTTCATCTACACAACAATCGCTGACGAAACGCCAACAACCCGATCACATGTCTGGAAGGTTGTGTTGTAGAATCGTAAGGTTTTATTCGCCAGTCGATATTCCGTCCACCATGTACGCGCTCACGCCCCTTTCGGTTTCGCCGTCCGGCCCGGCCGCCGTGCGCGTGCGCGCCGGCCAGCCGGCGCATTCCCTCGCTCGACGCACGGCCCAGGCGCCGCTCGCCCCTGCCCGGCGCCTGATCTGACCGCTCGGTCTCCACCCGGAGCCAGGTTAGACAGGCTCCGGGCGATCCTCATAGGCACGCCACGCCTGCCCCGCCGATCATTTGGAGAACCACCATGAAACAACGCCTTTACCAGCTGACCGAACTCGATGTCGCTCGCCTCGAAAAACACGCCGAGCACAACCCGCGCTTCCAGACGATGCTCGACACGCTGCTCGAACGCGCCGATATCGTCCAGCCCGACGCCATCAAGGCGAACGTCGTCACGATGAACTCGCAGATCACGCTGCTCGACGAAGCGACCCAGGAACAAGCCACGTGGACGATCGTTTATCCGGACGCCGCCAACCTCGAACTCGGTCGCCTGAACGTCTTTTCGCCGGTCGGCATGGCGTTGCTCGGCACTCAACGCGGCCAGATGGTCAAGGTGATGCAGCCGAGCGGCGCCGAAAAACTGATGAAGGTTGCCGCGATCGTGTTCCAGCCGGAAGCCAACGGCGAATACACGCGTTGAGCCGCCGGTCGACCCGCGCCGCGCCATACGCGCGCAGAACGAAAAAAGCGAGGCACCGGCCTCGCTTTTTTGCATCCGGACGATCCGGATTGCCGGCATCGCACTCGGCAGACGAAAAAAAGGCGCCCGAAGGCGCCTTTTTTGATGCTGCGAAGCGGGTTACCCCGCCCGTCACGCTTAGAAGCGGTGACGCAGACCAACCGTTGCTGCGGTTTGGTTGACCGACGAGCTCGATGCCGTCGTGTTGTCGCCGTTGTAGATGCCCGTGCCAACGATGTTGTTGCCCTTCGCGCCACGCTGGTACACAGCTTGTGCGTACACGTCGGTGCGCTTCGACAGCGCGTAGTCAGCTTGCACGCCGAACTGGTTCCAGTGCGAGCTGCCGTTGTTGACCTTCGCGTTCGTGTACGTGTAAGCAGCACCCAGGCCGAGAGCCGGCGTCAGGTTGTACTTTGCGTTGACTTCGTAGTTGTCAGCGCGCAGCGTCGGAACGCCAGCAGCTTGGTTGTCGATACGCGATTGCGTCCATGCAGCGCCGACTTGTGCCGGGCCGAATGCGTAACCAGCAGCAGCACCGTACGTACGGACACGGCCTTGGCCACCCAGCGTCGATGCGCCGTTCGTGTTGGTACCGTCACCCAGGTTTGCTTGCGAGTATGCTGCACCCAGCTTCAGACCTTGGAACTGGTACGACAGACCGCCGCTGTATGCGCGGTTGTTGCCGAAGTTCGTGTTGTTCGAGAACGAGTACGTACCGCCGAATTGCAGGCCAGCGTAGTTAGCGCTCGTGTACTTGATCGAGTTGTTCAGCGCGACGTCGCCGTTCGTGCTCAGACGGTCGTTGTTCAGCGGGTGCGCGAAGTACGTGCCGCCCCACGAGCCCGTTGCCGTCAGCGGCGCCAGGTAGTCTTGCGTTGCGTCATACTGCTTACCCAGCGTGACCGTGCCGTACTGGCTCGACAGGCCGACGAAAGCTTGGCGGTTGAACATGCCGCCGTTGCCGTTTGCGAAGCGGCCGTTACCGATGTTGAAGCCGCTTTCCAACGTGAAGATTGCCTTCAGGCCGCCACCGAGGTCTTCCGAACCACGCAGACCGAAACGGCTTTGGTCGATGCCCGAGCCCATCGACCACAGCGACTTGCCGCCGACGTTGCTTTGGTAGGTGATGCCTGCGTCCAGCACGCCGTACAGCGTGACGCTGCTTTGCGCGTGAGCGACGGTAGCAAACGATGCTGCAGCTGCTGCAACGATCAGAGTCTTGTTCATTCGTGGAGCTCCCTTCTAAAAAGAGGCAGGTCTCGCGACCTTGTTCATAAACGGTCTGCAACCGCCCGGGAGCGCCATCGGTCCTGCTGGCGGCGCCCGGATAGTTGCCCGTTTGGGAACCGTGAGTTTAGGGGTGTACCCTAGGGGAGCGATCCGCAAATAAAGAAATAAGCTTTTCCAGAACTAGAAATAATGAAAGTGGGGCCGCGTCATAAGTATTTGTTTTAACGCTTGTTTTTGACTTCTTGACGAGGGCTTTTTGGAGGCTTTCATCGCACCATTCTTTCATGTCATCGTCTTGACGGTTGCATAGAAACAACAAGCGGATTCGGTTCAGCACCCCGAAATCGGAAATTATTACCCGATTCAATCTCAAATATTGGCCATCCCGCATCTAAAACGTCGCCCTCGACCGGTAAACAGGAGCGACGCCTGCGCCACGGCGAGATCCCGTCAGCCGTCAGAAAGGGAAAAGGCGGCTCGCGCCTGCCGTGACACGCGGTAACAGCCTTAACCGCCCGCGTAACCCGGTAAGCGTACCGGCAGGCTAATGTAAGGCAGCCTCGAATACAGAACAGGAACCGCCATGAATCGACGCTCGTTGCTGCGCGCCATCGGATTGACCGCCGCCTTCGTCGGCACCGGCTGGCTGCGCGCCGCCGCGGCCCAGCCCGCCCCGCCCGGGTACCGGCCCGCCGGCCCGAACCATGCCCCCGGCCGGCCGCCCTATGCGGATCGGCCGCGCTTCGCGCCGCCGGCGGCACGCCACGACCGTCGCCCGCCACCACCACGGCCGCACGGCTATATATGGACGGACGGCTACTGGCGCTGGCAGCGCGGCCGCTATATATGGGTGTCCGGTCGCTGGGTCGCGCGGCGCCCCGGGCGCCGCTGGGTGCCCGGCTACTGGCGCCGCCAGGGGTCGGTCTGGATCTACGTCGACGGTTCGTGGCGGTAAGCGGCGGCTCGGCTTCGGCCAATGAAGCGTCCGAGCGGAACGGCGCGCGAGAACCGCCGCCGTCCGCGGCACGGAATCATGCGCTACGGCAGGGGTGCCCGGTCAACCTGTCGTCGGGCCGCCCATTTCGACGACATCCTTCGGATAACGAAGTCACGCGATGGCGATGCGAATGCATCCGGCCATGCTTCGACCCATCGCGCTCATCTGCCGCACATCGTCAGTCAGCGAACCGATGCGTGCGCCGCGCTCAGTGTCCGCCCTCTTCCAGCTCACGCGCCCGACGGCGCGCCGCGCAGATCGCGCGATGATGTTCGTCGGCCCACCGGATCATCGCCTGCATCGGCGTCAGGAACGAACGGCCGAGGTCGGTCAACGCATATTCGACACGCGGCGGCACCTCGGCGAACAGCGTGCGACTGACGAAGCCGTCCTGTTCGAGCCGCTTCAGCGTGCGCGACAGCATCTGGTTCGACACATCGCCGATCGCGCGACCGAGTTCGTTGAAGCGCATCGTTCCGCCCGCCAGCGCCTCGAGCACGAGCAGGCTCCACTGGTCGCCGATGCGGTCGAGCACATCGCGGATCGGGCACGGCTGATCGAGTTCGACGGATTCGTCGGCGGACGGAAGCGGCATGACGGGAGTCTCTTTCACGGGCGATGCACGGTCACCGCGGCGTGACCTGTTCACACCGCGGTGACTTCTTGTGACGGGTTCGCGGCAACTGTACCATTCGATCGGCCCGACAGCCGCTCCGGATTCGCCAGTTCAACGAAGCATGACGATGCCGCGCGGCCTCGCCATCCCGGCACCTGCAACCTCATGGTCCGGTCGGCGAAACCTTCGTGCCGATACGACATGCATCCCGCGGCCAAGCCGTCATCGCCCGCGGGTCGTCGCGACTCGCGCAACACCCGGTAGCGCTCGCGCATCCGCCCACGAATCGTCAACCAAGGAAAACGCTACATGCCTTCGTTCCGCTCCCCCGTTCGCGCCGTTGCCGCGTTCGTCTTGCTGGCCGCATCGACGGCCGCGCTGGCCACCGGCCCGGCCACGCGCGACCTCGCCGCCGAGGAAGCCAACCGCCAGCTCGTGCTGACGTTCTACGACCGCTTCTTCAACCGGCACGAAGCGGTCGAGGCCGCCGCCGTCGTCGCGGACGACTACAAGCAGCACAACCCGCACGTGCCGGACGGCAAGCAGCCGTTCGTGTCGTACTTCGTCGGCGCGTTCCAGAAGAGCCCGGCATCACGCGCGCGCATCGTCCGCAGCGCGGCCGACGGCGACCTCGTCTACCTGCACGTGCATGCGACCGAGCGTCCGGGCGATCGCGGCGAAGCGGTGGTCGACATCTTCCGCGTGAAGGACGGCAAGATCGTCGAACACTGGGACGTGATCCAGCCGGTACCCGAAACGTCCGCGAACCGGAACACGATGTTCTGAAGCACGGAGCCCGCGCATCGGGCGGCCGCCGGACTGGGCCGACCGACGCGCGAACCCGGCGTCACACGACGCCGAGCGCCAGCACCTGCTCGGTCGTCAGCACGTCGCCGAACGTGTCCGACAGCGCGGCCAGCGTCGCACGATGGAGGTCGCGGTGCGGCACCGTACCGCCGTCCGCGACGTCGAGGTCGCGCGTGGCGCATGCATCGTCGACGACGATCACCGCATAGCCGAGCGGCACCGCATCGCGTGCCGCGCCGGCCACGCACGCATGCGTCATCAGGCCGGTGACGATCAGCGTGTCGATGCCGGCCGCCTTCAGCCGCGCATCGAGGTCCGTCGTCGGGAATACGCTCACCGACGTTTTCTTCACGACTGCGTGATGCGGTGCCGGCTGCAGGTCCGAGTGAAAGCGGAAGCCGTCGCTGCCGTCGGCGAAGATCGGGCTGTCGGCCGTACCGACGTGCTGGACGTGAAACACCGGAATGCCCGCGCGGTCGGCGAACGCGATCACGCGCCGCGCATTGCCCAGTGCACGAGGCCCGTCCGGAATCGGCAGCCGGCCGCTGAAGTATTCGTTCTGGAAATCGATCACCAGCAGCGCGGTGCGGGCGGCGGCGATCGACGTCGGCGCGCTCGCGCCGGCCAGGGTACGGATGGTCGGATGTTGCATGGCATGCTCTCTCGGTTGGCACATTGATGGAACGGCACGCCGGGCCAGCCGGCGCCGCCGCACGCAGCCCGGAACCTCTCCGGCCGCGACGCGCCAGTGTCGGGCCGCGCGGCATGATGCGACAGCGGCGCGCGGGACAACGTCCGACAGGATCGGGCCAACGTGCGTGTGAGCCGCCTACGACAACACGGCCGTTCGCGCGCCCGGCCGCGTGCGGCCGTACGCAGCCATCATCGCGAAACTGAGCAGGAAACCCGCGCCGCCGATCAGCAGCAAGCCGGTCTCGCCGAATACGGGCAGCAGGTTCGTCAACGCGCCCGTCACGACCCACGCGACCGCCATCACCGATCCCGCGACGCCGAGCGCCCAGCCCTGCCGATCGTCGCTGACGGCATCGGAAAACGCCGTATACATCGTCGTGTACGCCACCATGTCGAAGCAGCCGACGACCATCGCGAGCGCCCACAGCACCGGTTCGTGCGGAAACAGCGCGGACAGGATCTGGCCAAGGCCGGCCACCAGCAGGCCCGTCTTCGCGATATCGATCACGCGCCACACGCGCAGCATCAGCCGTACGACGCACAGCAGGCCGAACACGAAGCAGAGGCCGATCACGCCGCTGAACAATCCGAGCCGCGCGCTCGTATAGCCGAATTTCGCCTGCAACAGCAGCATGATGGTCTGCAGGTAAAGCCCGTAGCCGACCTGCATCAGGAAGAACACCACCGACAGGAACGCGACGTCGCGCTGACGCGCGGCCTCCACGATGATCCGCAGCGGCAGCAGCGGATCGATACGCGTATCGCCGCGCGGCGCGGCGGAATCGCGATACGCCGCCCAGGTCCAGCACGCGCAGATCAGCGACAACGCGGCGACCAGCATGAACGGCGTGCCGTAGTCGAACAGCGGCGAGATCGTCCGGTCGGACGTGACGCCGCCGAGTACCGGGCCGACGATCACACCCGCGCTGAACGCGAGCGACATGATGCTCATGTTGTACGCCTTCGTGTCGGACGTGCTGAGATCGGTGATGGCCGCCTGCGCGATGCCCTGGCAACCGGCCATCAGGCCGGTGAGCCCGCGGCCGGCCAGCAGCAGCGCGACGCTGGCATGCCACGCGCCGGCCGCCATCATCGCGTAGCCGGCCGCGAGGCCGAGCACGCACAGCAGCAGGACCCGGCGGCGGCCGTAGCGATCGGACAGCTCGCCCATCAGCGACGAACCGAAGAACATGCACAGCGGGTAGATCCCGTAGCCGAGGCCGAGATAGAAATTGCGCGCGTGCACGCCGGCGTCGGCCGGCAGGATGCCCGCGTGCGGGTCGCTGAAAATAGCGGACATCATCGGATAGACGAGCCCGAACCCCATCGCGTCGAGCGCGATGGCGAGCAGGCAGGGGCCGAGCAGCTTGTAGTCGAGCCGGGACATGGCGACCTTCCGGACAGAGTGGATGATCGCCCAAGCGTAATGATCGGGCCGCTGCCGCGGTAGGCCGGCGGCCGCGATGCTAAGCATCGGCTCTCCAGCTAGTCATGCGTCTGTACGGCCCGGGGTGGCGGCCATACGCCATATCGTCATCGATTCACGGCCACGCTACACCGATCGAGCTGCGCAAATATCACGCATTCGAGACGCTTACGACGAAGGAGAACGATGTTTCCCGGCCGGCGGGCAGCGGGCGGCAGGCGCCCGCACCGTCCATGCGGCGCGGGCAATGCGATCTCAATGCGCCGCCTCGGCCACTGGCGCGCGGCAGGCGATCAGGCCTCGTTGCACGGCCGGCCGCGCGGCGATCTCGGCAAGCCAGCGCTCGACGTGCGGGAAGCCGGCAACGTCGAGATCGAGCTCGCCCGCTGTGCGCAGCCACGGAAACGCGGCGATGTCGGCGATCGAATACCGCGACGACGCGAGATACGCCGATTCCGACAAGCGAGCGTTCACGACGCCGTAGAGACGCAGCGCCTCCTTCCGGTAGCGGTCGATCGCTTCCGCGTTGCCCGTCTTCGATGCATGCAGGAACCACCACAACTGGCCGAGCATCGGCCCGATCCCGCCGATCTGGAAATGCAGCCATTGCTGGACCGCCGTGCGCTCGGCGAGCGTGTCAGGCTGCAGGCAGCCCGTCTTCTCGGCGAGATAGCCGAGGATCGCGCCGGATTCGAATACGGCCAGTCCCGTATCGTGGTCGACGATGGCCGGGATCTTGCCGTTCGGATTGATCGCGAGATACGCCGGACTGCGCTGCTCGCCGGCGGACA
Source organism: Burkholderia sp. E168m22 (assembly GCF_001319805.1). NCBI lineage: Bacteria > Pseudomonadati > Pseudomonadota > Betaproteobacteria > Burkholderiales > Burkholderiaceae > Burkholderia > Burkholderia sp. E168m22. The sequence goes on along the minus strand of NZ_BBSK01000084.1, from coordinate 16,523 downwards.
GATTCACCCGCACGCGATCGTGTGCGAGCCCGGCCTCTTCCAGGTAGATCGCGATCTTGTGCCCGTTCGGCGTGTCGGCCGTATAGAACGTGAGGGAGTGCGTCGAGGTCATGTCGGTCCTTGTCGTCGGGTTGTCGTTGCAACTACAATCGTTGCAATTGCAATCCTATGCCGGAATCGATGTCGCCGGCGACATGCCAGTACTCGAAGGAGGGACATGCAGACGGCGCGACCCGGTCCGCCCGTGCGGACACCCGATACCCGCCGCGCCGCGTCAGCCTGCCTCGAACGGCTGACGACGCGGCGGCTCGCGCCGCCGGGCGCGGCGGTGTCAGCGTTCGGCGCGCCGTGTGCCGGATACGTTACTTCGCGTCGGCCGCCGCGTCGCGCGCGGCAGCGGTCGCACGGTCAAGCGCGGTGATCATCACCGTCCGGTCCTTGCTGGTGAACTGGTCGAGAAATAGCTCGGCGACCGTCGACTGATACACCTTCCACATCTTCTTGCGCAGCGCCCGCCCCTTGTCGGTGATGCTCGCGAACGCGGCGCGGCCGTCGTCCGCCGAGCGCGTGCGCGTAACGAGCCCCTCCTGTTCGAGCCGGTCGACGAGCCGCGTCAGGTTGTAGCGCTCGATCGCGAGCACGTCGGCCAGTTCGTGCATGCGGCGCGTGCCGTCGGGGCCGCTTTCGAGCCCCCACAGGGCGTCGTACCACGCGTACGCGGGCAAGCCAGCCGCCGCGAGGCGACGCTCGATCTCGCGAATCATCGTCCGATGCGCGCGGACGAACGAGAACCACAGATCGGGTTCGGTTGCGTTCATGTCGGGGCGTTCCTCTCGCTTGATTGCAGTTGCAATCAAATTTTACCGCGAGAACGATAGCCCTCTCGTGCGATCGCCATCGTCGCCTTCCCCGCCGCCCGCCGAGCGTGTCGTCGCGCCGCGCCACTCACGCTACTGCCCCGACCGAGCGAGCGGACCTGGCGTGCCCCGCTCCGTGCCCGACGGCCAGCCGCCCGCGAGCGCCTTGTACAGCGCGACCGTCGATGCGGCGCTGCGCATCCGCCCGTCGGCCGCCGCATCCTGTGCCTGCAGCAGCGTCCGCTGCGCGTCGAGCACTTCGTAGTAGTCGATCGCGCCGGCCGAGAAACGCGCCTGCGCGAGCTGCGCCGCGCGTGCGCTGTCGTCGGCCGCACGCACGAGGTGCGCGGTCTCGTCACGCGTGCGGGCGACACGCAGCAACGCGTTCTCGGTTTCCTCCAGCGCGCCGAGCACGGTCTGCCGATACTGTGCAAGCTGGCCGGCCGCTTCCGCGTCGCTCGCGGCGATCCGCGCACGCACGCGGCCGACATCGAGGAACGACCAGTCGATGCCGAGCGCGATCAGGTTGGTATCACTGCCGGCGCGGAAAAACCCGTAGCTGCTCGTCGCGCTACCGAGCAGCCCCGACAGCGTGAAGCGCGGGAACAGGTCGGCGGTCGCGACGCCGACGCGCGCGGTCGCCGCGTGCAGCCGCGCCTCGGCGGCCGCGACATCGGGGCGGCGGCGCAGCAGGTCGCCCGGCGTGCCGGGATCGATGTCGGCCGCGAGCGCCGGCAGCGGCACCGGCGTGCCTGTCGGCGTGCCCGTCTTCGGTAAGTCGAACCGGCCGATCAGCGCATCCGGCGTCTGTCCGGTCAGCACCGCGAGCCGATGCTCGTCGACGCCGATCGCGGCTTCGTACACGGCGATCCGCGACGTCGTCGATTCGTACTGCGCTCGCGCTCGCGCCGCATCCAGTTCGGAGCCTCGCCCCGCGCCGACGCGCGCATTGATCAGCGCGAGCGTCTGCTTCTGGTTGTCGGCGTTCTCGCGGGCGATCCGCAACCGCTCCTGCGAGCCGCGCAGATCGACGTACGTGCTGGCGACCTCCCCCGCGATCGCGACGCGCACCGCACGCACGTCGGCCGCGCTGGCCGCCGTTTCCGCACGCTGCGACTCGATCGAGCGGCGCACGCGGCCAAACAGGTCGAGCTCCCACGCGGCATTGATCCCGACATTGGACGTCGGCGTATCGCGCTGGCTGCGCGGCGCGCCGAACGCCTGGTCCTTGCTCATCAGCTGATGGCCGATCTGGCCGCTCGCGGTGATCGTCGGATAGCGGTCGAACGTGGCCTGCGACAGCAGCGCATTCGACGCGTCGTAGCGCGATACGGCGACCTGCAAGTCCTGGTTCGCGGCGAGCGCCGCATCGATCAACCGTGTCAGCGTCGGATCGCCGAACCCGCGCCAGAAGGCGGCATCGGCGTCGGGCGACGTGTCGGTTCGTGTATCGGCCGGCGCCGCGTCACGCTGCGTGGCCGGACGAACATCGCGCGCGAACCGGGCGGCCGTGGCGGTATCGGGCCGTTTGAAATCGGGGCCCACCGCGCATGCGGCGAGCGTCACCGACATCGCGAGCGCGGAAAGACGGAAAGCGGCGCTCATCGGTTTTCTCCTTCGAGGGTGCCGTGCTGTTCGCTCCAGACGGCCGGCGTGCCGCCCGCAAGCTTGCGGATCGCCACATAGAACACGGGCGTCAGGAACAGCCCGAACAGCGTGACGCCCAGCATCCCCGCGAACACGGTGACGCCGGTGGCCGCCCGCACCTCGCTGCCCGCGCCGCTGCCGATCAGCAGCGGCACCGAGCCCGCGATGAACGCGACCGACGTCATCACGATCGGACGCAGCCGCAGCTTGCACGCTTCGAGCGCCGCTTCGACCACGCCCTTGCCCTGGATCTCGAGCTCCCGCGCGAATTCGACGATCAGGATCGCGTTCTTGCATGCGAGCCCCATCAGCACGACGAGACCGACCTGCACGAACACGTTGTTGTCGCCGCCGGACAGCCACACGCCGAACAGCGCCGCGCACATGCACACGGGCACGATCAGGATCACCGCGAGCGGCAGCGTCCAGCTCTCGTACAGCGACGCGAGCACCAGGAACACCAGCATCACCGCGAGCGGAAACACGACGATCGCCGCGTTGCTCTGCGTGACCTGCTGATAGCTGAGATCGGTCCATTCGAGCGTGATGCCCGGCGGCAGCACGTCCTTCGCGATCTGCTGCAGCTTCGCGATCGCCTGCGACGACGACATCGCCTTCGGATCGGCGTCGCCGATCAGGTCGGCGGCCGGATAGCCGTTGTAGCGCACGACCGGATCGGGGCCGTACGCGGGCCCGACCGTCACCATCGAGCCGATCGGCACCATCTCGCCCTTCGCGTTGCGCGTGCGCAGGTTCGCGATGTCGGCGGCCGTCTGCCGGTGGCCGGCATCCGCCTGCGCCATCACGCGATACACGCGGCCGAACACGTTGAAGTCGTTCACGTACATCGAGCCGAGATACACCTGCAACGTGTTGAACAGATCGGTCAGCGCGACGCCCTGCGCCTTCGCCTTCAGCCGGTCGACCTTCACCTCGAGCTGCGGGATGTTCGCCTGGTACGAGCTGACGGGATAGCTCATCCCCGGCGTCTTCGCGACCGCAGCCTGGAACGCCGTGAGCGCCTTCTGCAATTCGCCGTAGCCGAGCCCGCCGCGATCCTCCAGGTACAGCGAGTAGCCGGAGCCGTTGCCGAGGCCCTGGATCGGCGGCGGCATCAGCGCATAGGTGATGCCGCCATCGATCGCCGCGAAGCGCGCGTTCAGGTCCGCGTTGATCTGCGCGGCAGTGCGGTGACGCTGGTCGAACGGCTTCAGGATCACGTACGAGTTCGTGATGTTCGGCGTGTTCACGCCCTGCAGCGCATTCAGCCCGGCGAACGCCGGCACCATTTCGACGCCGTCGGTGCCGAGCGCGATCTTCGTCATCTGCTCGGTCACCGCGCTGGTGCGCGCGAGCGATGCGCCTTCCGGCAGCTTCGCGCCCGCGAACAGGTACAGCTTGTCCTGCACCGGGATGAAGCCGCCCGGTACCGCGTTGAACAGCAGCGCGGTCGCCGCGAGCAGCGCCGCATAGACGGCGAACACCACGCCGCGCCGCTTCAGCGTGCGCCCGACGACGCCGTGGTAGCGATCGGAACTGCGCTCGAAGAAGCGGTTGAACGGATGGAACAGCCAGCCGAATGCGCGGTCGAGCGCGCGCGTCAACGCATCCTTCGGCGCGCCGTGCGGACGCAGCAGCTTCGCGGCGAGCGCGGGCGACAGCGTCAGCGAATTGATCGCGGAGATCACCGTCGAGATCGCGATCGTCACCGCGAACTGCTTGTAGAACTGGCCGGTGACGCCCGACATGAACGCCATCGGCACGAACACCGCGCACAGCACCAGCGCGATCGCGACGATCGGCCCGGACACCTCGCGCATCGCCTGGTGGGCGGCATCGCGCGGGCTCAACCCCTGTGCGATGTTGCGCTCGACGTTTTCGACCACGACGATCGCATCATCGACGACGATCCCGATCGCGAGCACGAGCCCGAACAGCGTCAGCGTGTTGATCGAATAGCCGAGCAGGTAGAGCCACGCGAACGTGCCGACCACCGACACCGGCACCGCGACGAGCGGAATGATCGACGCGCGCCACGTCTGCAGGAACAGGATCACGACGAGCACGACCAGCACCACGGCCTCGATCAGCGTGTGCTGCACCGCGCGGATCGATTCGCGCACGAACACCGTCGGGTCCCACACGGGGCGGTACGCGACGCCGGGCGGGAAGCGCTTCGACAATTCGTCGAGCTTCGCATACACGGCCTTCGCGACGTCGAGCGCGTTCGCGCCCGGCGACAGGAAGATGCCGACCACGGCCGAATGCCTGTCGTTGAAATACGAGCGCAGCGTGTAGTCGCCCGCGCCGAGCTCGATGCGCGCGACGTCGGACAGCTTCACGACCTGGCCGTCGTCGCCGTTGCGCAGCACGATGTCGCTGAATTCCTGCACCGTGCGCAGACGGCCGCGCACGTTGATCGACACGAGGAAGTCGTTTTTCTTCGGCGACGGCTCCGCGCCGAGCTGGCCGGCCGACACCTGCACGTTCTGCTCGCGCACGGCCGCGATCACGTCGCTCGCGGTCAGCCCGCGCGACGCGAGCCGGTTCGGGTCGAGCCACAGCCGCATCGCGTAGTCGCCGGAGCCGTACACGCCGACGTCGCCGATGCCGGTGAGCCGCGACAGTTCGTCCTTCACGTGCAGCGTCAGGTAGTTGCGCAGGTACAGCGAATCGCGGCTGTTGTCCGGCGAATAGAGGCTCACGTACATCAGCGGCGTGGGCGACTGCTTCTGCGTGGTCACGCCGTACTGGCGCACCTCGTCGGGCAGGCGCGACAGCGCCTGGCTCACGCGGTTCTGCACGCGCACGGCGGCCGTATCGGGATCGACGCCCTGCAGGAACGTGACGACGACCTGCAGGCTGCCGTCCGACCCGGCAACCGACTTCATGTACATGATGCCTTCGACGCCGTTGATCGCCTCTTCCAGCGGTTCGGCCACCGACTCGGCGATTTCCTTCGGATTCGCGCCCGGGTACGTCGCGCGCACGACGACGCTCGGCGGCACGACTTCCGGATATTCGCCGGCCGGCAGCATCGGAATCGAGATCAGGCCGAGCGCGAAGATGACGATCGACAGCACGACCGCGAAGATCGGCCGGTCGATGAAGAAGCGGGAGAAATCCATCGTCTCGCTCCCGTCAGTGCGCGGCAGGCGCGCCGGCATCGGCCACGGCCTGCGTGCCGGCGCCGGGGTCCGCCGCGGCGCGTGCGGGCAGCGCCTTCGGCTTCACCTGCGCGCCCGGATAGTAGATGCGCTGCACGCCGTCCACCACCACGCGGTCGCCCGACTGCAACCCCTTCTCGACGATCCGCTCGCCGTCGAGTTCGCGGCCGATCGTCACGTCGCGGCGCAGCGCCTTGTCGCCCGGGCCGATCACGTATACGTACTTGCGGTCCTGGTCGGTCAGCACCGCCTTGTCGTCGACCAGCAAAGCGTCCTGGTCGCGGCCGCTGACGAGCTGCACGCGCGCATAGAGGCCCGGCGTGAACGTATGGTCCGCATTCGGCAGCCGCACGCGGGCGCGGATCGTGCCGGTTTGCGGATCGAGCCGGTTGTCGAGGAAATCGACGGTGCCCGCATGCGGGAAGCCCGTCTCGTTCGCGAGGCCGACGCGCACCGGATCGGCGCCGATCGCGCGATGCGTCGGATCGGCGCGCCGCGCGTTGTAGCGCAGGTAGCTTTGCTCGTCGCAATCGAAATACACGTAGACGGGGTCCTGCGACACGACGGTCGTCAGCAGCGTGTCGTCCGCCCGCGCGAGGTTGCCGACGGTCGCGACCGCACGGCCGACCCGGCCCGCGATCGGCGCGCGCACTTCGGTGAAGCCGAGATTGAGCTTCGCGTCGGCCACGGCCGCATCGGCCGCCTGCAGATCGGCACGCGCCTGCTCCGCGGTGGCGCGCGCGTTGTCGAGTTCTTCCTGCGACGTCGCATGCGCGTCGATCAGCGTCTGCACGCGCTTCAACTGCACGTTCGCGAGGCTCGCGGCCGCGCGGGCGCGCTGCTGCTGCGCATTCGCCCGGTCGAGCGCGATCCGGTACGGGCGCGGATCGATCTCGAACAGCAACGCGCCCTGCGCGACCACGTCGCCCTCCTTGTACGCGACACGCTGCAGGTAGCCGCTCACGCGCGGCCGCAGTTCGACGGCGTCCACCGCTTCGACGCGCCCGTTGAATTCGTCCGCGAGGCGGATGGTACGCGGCGCGACGGTGGCGACGCCCACTTCGGGAAGCGGCTGGGCCGACGATGTGCCTTTGCCGTCGTGACAGCCCGACAACGCCAGCAACAGGGCGCAGGCCGCGCCCAATGGCGAGGTTCTGCGTAGGGAAAGGGAGAGCATGATGCCTCGCGACGGGTTAAACTGCCGCGTAGCATAAAAGTTGAAGTTAACTTCAAGTCAAGCTTTCCCGGAGGGCGTCATGGGTATCCAGGAAACCCCGCAATGGCCGCTGATGTCGATCCGCGAAGTGGCCGCGCGCAGCGGCGTGCCGGCGTCGACGCTGCGTTTCTACGAGATGCGCGGGTTGATCAAGTCGCACCGCAACGGCTCGAGCCATCGCCACTATTCGCGTGCGGTGCTGCGGCTGATCGCATTCATCGTGTTCGCGCAGAAGATCGGCTATTCGCTCGACGAAATCGCCGAACAGCTCGTCAGCCTGCCCGAGGACGCCGCGCCCAGCAACAAGGACTGGCAGCGGCTGTCGCGCGGCTGGAAGCAGCGCGTCGCGAGCCGGATCGAGGAGCTGCAGCGGCTCTACATCAACCTCGACGAATGCATCGGTTGCGGCTGCCTGTCGCTGAAACGGTGCAAGCTGACCAACCCGGAAGACCGCGCCGGCCGCAACGGGCCCGGCGCGCGGCGCTGGCTCGGCGACAAGCCGCCGACCGATGCCGAGTGACGCGCCGGCCGTACGCGCGCTGCGTCACCCGACGCGCCAGCCGCCGTTCACCGCGATCGTCGCGCCGGTGACGAACGACGCGCGCGGCCCGGCGAGCCACGCGACCGCGTCCGCGACGTCGTCCGGTTGTCCGGCGCGGCCAACCGGCGTCTGCACGCGGATCATTGCCGCGACGGCCGGCGCGACCCCGCTGTCGCCAAAGAAACGCGTGCCGGCGATATAGCCGGGCGCGACCGTATTGACCGTCGCGCCGCGCGGCCCGAGTTCGCGTGCCAGCGCGACGGTGAAGCCTTCGACGCCGGCCTTCGCGGCCGCATACGCGAGGCCGCCCGGCAACAGGCTGCCGGCGCGCGCCGCGATCGAACCGATGTTGACGATCCGCGCGGCGCGATCGGCCACGTGCGGCAGCACGGCCATCGTCGTCAGGAACAGGCTTTTCAGGTTCGCATGGAGCACCGCGTCCCACACGGCCTCCGCTTCGCCCGCCTTCGTATCCGCGCCGACGCGACCGGTCAATCCCGCGTTGTTGACGAGGACGTCGATACGCGGCCACCTTGCAACGATCGCGGCGACCACCGCTTCCGCGTCATGCCGCACGCTCAGATCGCCCACCTGCCCGATCGCCGCACCGCCGAGCCGCGCGACGGCCGCCTCCAGCCGCGCCGCATCGCGCCCGACGATCGCGACGCGATACCCGTCCTGCACCAGCCGGCTCGCGATTGCGAAGCCGATTCCGCTCGACCCGCCCGTGACGATGGCCGTTCGCTGCTGTTCATTGCCCGTCATGATCTGTCCTCCTGAGTATCGACGATTGACGACAGGGACATTCTGGGCAGCCCGGCGTGATAGGTAAAATACGAATTCGATGATCTACTGATACATGGACGGTATCGCATGATCGATCTGCGCCAGTTCCGGCAATTCATCGCGGTCGCCGAAACGCTCAGCTTCCGGCGCGCGGCCGAGCGACTGCACATGGCCCAGCCGCCGCTCAGCACGGCGATCCGCAAGCTCGAGGATGAATTGGGCGTCGCCTTGCTCGAACGCGACAACCGCGGCTCGCGGCTCACGCCGGCCGGCGAGGCCTTCCTGCTCGAAGCACGGCGCGCGCTCGAACAGGCCGAGCGCGCGGTGGCCGTGGCGCGCCGCGCGGGCGCCGGCCTCGGCGGCACGCTGCGGCTGCGCTTCGTCGACAGCACCGTGAACGCGCTGTTGCCGTTGATCCTCCGCGCGTTTCAGGAGCGGCATCCCAACGTCGATTTCCAGCTCGAGGAAGGCACGACCGCCGACCAGGTGCTCGCGCTGCGGCAGGACCGCACCGACGCCGGCCTCGTCGTGCTGCCGGTGGCCGATGCCGGCGACGTGCATGTCGAGCCGCTGCTGCGCGACCGGATGGTGGCCGCGCTGCCCGACGGCCACCGGCTCGCGCACCGCCGCCGCATCGCGCTGGCCGAGCTGGCGGACGAACCGTGGGTCATGTTTGCCGCGCACCACGGGCCGGGCATGCATGCGCTGATCGTGACGGCGTGCGCGCAGGCGGGCTTCGCGCCGCGGGTGGTCCAGCAGCCGCGCCAGATGCAGACGACGGCCGGGCTCGTCGCGGGCGGCATCGGCGTCGCGCTGATGCCGCGCCTGTTCGTGCCGATGCATCCGCAAGGCATTACGTTCTGCGAACTGAAGGATGCGGGCAGCCCGCTCGCGTACGAACTGGCGCTGGCGTACCGCACGCCATCGCCGCTCGTCGATGCGCTGCGCGAGAGCGCGCGGAACGCGGTGCGCGAACTGGGGCTGGTTGCCGCGACCTGACCGCGCGCATCGCGCGCGCGGCGCTCAGGCCCGGTCGCCGAGGAAGTTGAACACGACGCCGAGCACGGCCTCGCGGAACGCCTCCGGCCGCGTCGGCAGCGACGTGTACTCCAGCATCATGTGGCTGTACGACACCGTCGTGCCGATCGCGCTCGCGATCATGAAGAACAGCACGTTCGGATCGACCGGACGGATCGCGCCGGCCTCGACCGCGTCCGCCAGCAGCGGAAACATCGCGTCGTGATACGGACGCACGATCCGCTCCTGCAGCCGGTCGAGCCGCCCACCCTCCTCGGTCGCCGCAGTCGAGAAGAACATGCCGATATCGGGCTCCGCGAATTCGTGATCGACGCACAGCTCGAGCGCGCGCCGCACGCGGTCGCGATGCGGCAGCGACGACGCGCGCAACGCACGCAGCGCGTCGAACATCGGTTCGGCCAGCTCGACGATCTGCTCGACGACCGCCAGCCACAACGTTTCCTTGGTACCGAAGTGATGGGCGATCAGCGCCGCGTCGATGCCCAGCTCGCGTGCGACTTCGCGCACGCTCGTCGCGTCATAGCCGCGCTTCGCGAACGTGCGGCGCGCGGCCCGCAATATCACGTCCGGGCCGACGGACGCATCCGCCAGCGGCCGTCCGCGCGTACGCCGCTTCGACGGCGCGCGCTCAGTGACTTCTGCCACGTTTTTCCTGCTCCTTGAACGATTCGAATGCCCGTGTTCGGTCCCCGGTTTCACGTACCGGAAGCGGGCGGCCTGCCCCGCTCCGTTGACACGCGGAGCCGGGAAGCGCTAGGATCATACCTTATTCATCACTTGATGATTTATCCATGACAACCCCTACACGCATCGTCATCGTCGGCGGCGGGATCGCCGGGCTGCAGCTCGCGACCCGCCTGGGCGAGCGTCTCGGCCGGTCCGGACGCGCGCAGATCACGGTCGTCGATCGCAGTCCGACGCACATCTGGAAGCCGATGCTGCACACGATCGCGGCCGGCACGCGCGACGTCCAGCAGCAACAGGTGATCTTCCTCGCCCATGCCCGCGACCACGGCTACACATACCAGCCCGGCGAACTGAAGGGGCTCGATCGCACGCGCCGCCGCGTGCAGCTCGGCGAGATCCGCTCGCAGGACGGCGACGTGGTGATCGACGCACGCGAACTCGAATACGACGTGCTGATCCTCGCGCTCGGCAGCCAGGCCAACGATTTCGGCGTGCCCGGCGTGCGCGAGCACTGCTACTTCATCGACAGCCAGCAGCAGGCGGAGACCTTCAACGAAGCGTTGCGGATGCGGGTGTTCCGCAGCATCGCGCGCGACGAGCCGTTTCGCGTGGCGATCGTCGGCGCGGGGGCTACGGGCGTGGAACTCGCGGCGGAGCTGAGCCGCTTGCTCGAAGTGGCGCAGGCGTACGGCGACGACACGGTGCGCGAGCGATTGCAACTCACGTTGCTCGAAAGCGGCCCGCGCATCCTCAACGCGTTTCCGCCGAGGATTTCCGCATCGGCCCAGCGGCGGCTCGAACAGATCGGCTTTCGCGTGCTGACGTCGACGCGCGTCACGTCAGCCGACGCGAACGGTTTCCATTACGGCGACGGTTCGTTCGCCGAAGCCGACCTGATGGTGTGGGCGGCCGGCGTGAAGGCGCCCGATTTCATGCAGGCGCTGGGCGGGCTCGATACGAACCGCGCGAACCAGATCGTGGTCGGCCCCACGCTGCAGGCGACCGGCGACGAGCACGTGTTCGCGATCGGCGATTGCGGCAGCCTGCTGCCCGACGGCCAGGAGCGGCCGCTGCCGCCCACCGCGCAGGTCGCGACGCAGCAGGCCGAGCATCTCGCGAAGCATCTGCCCGCCTGGCTCGACGGCACGCCGATTCCGCCGTTCGCGTTCCACGATTTCGGCGCGCTGGTGTCGATCAGCGATTACGACGCGTTCGGCACGCTCGGGCAATTCGGTTTCTTCCGCGGCGGCTTCATCCAGGGGCGCTTCGCGCAGTTCAGCCACCTGATGCTCTACCGGCGGCACCAGCAGGCGCTGCACGGTTTCTCCAAGGCGACCTTGCTGTGGATCGCCGAACGGATCAACGGCTGGGTGCAGCCGCGCATCCGCCTGTCGTGATGCCGCGCGTCGCGGCACCGCGTAACGTTTCGAGGAACAGAGACATGAACAATCGTGTAGCGCCCTGGCTCATGACCGTCGCCGCAATCGGCAGCTTCGACATGCCGTCCGTTTCGTGGGGCGGGCCGCGACGGCGCAGCGTCACGCGCGACCGGCTGCCGTCGTGGGACGCGACGAGCAAGCCGACCATCAGCGTGCTCGAACGGCCCACGGCCGACACCGCGATGATTTCGTGGTGCGACGCCTGCACCGGGCACTACGGCTACCAGAAGTGGCGCCTGTTCACGACGCGCAAGCGCGGCGTGTGCGCGCTGTCGGGGCGACCGATCGAGATCGGCGACAGCGTCTATGCACCGCAACTGCTCGGCTCGACGCCCGGCAACGCCGCCGCGATGGTGCTCGCGGCGTGCATCGACGAAGCGCTCGCGGCCTGACCGTCAGGTCGACGTGGGCTGACCGGCGCCATAGGCCGGCGCGTTGTTCTGCCGTTCGAGTTCCGCATCGAGATGCGCGGCATGCGCGCTCGCTTCGGACTCCGACATCAGCTCGCCTTCCCACTTCGCGACCACCGCGCTGGCGATCGAGTTGCCCACCGCGTTCGTGGCCGAGCGACCCATGTCGAGGAACGTGTCGACACCGAGAATCAGCAGCAGCCCGGCTTCAGGGATGTTGAACTGGTGCAGCGTGGCCGCGATCACGACGAGCGAGGCGCGCGGCACACCCGCCATCCCCTTCGACGTCAGCATCAGGATCAGCAGCATCGTGATTTGCGTGCCGAGCGACAGGTGGATGTCGTAGGCTTGTGCGATGAACAGCGTCGCGAACGTGCAGTACATCATCGAGCCGTCGAGGTTGAACGAATAGCCCATCGGCATCACGAAGCTCGAGATCTTGCGCCGTACGCCGAAGCGGTCGAGCGCGTCGAGGATCTTCGGATACGCGGCTTCCGAGCTCGCGGTTGCGAACGACAGCATGAACGCTTCCTTGATCAGCGCGAGCAGCCTGAACACGCGGCGGCCGAGGAACAACAGCCCGGCCGCGACCAGCGTGGCCCACAGCAGCACGAGGCTCGCGTAGAAATCGCCCATGAACACCGCGAACTTCAGCAGGATCGACAACCCGTTGACCGCCACGGTCGACGCCATCGCGGCCATCACCGCGAGCGGCGCGAGCTTCATCACGTAGCCGGTGATCTTCAGCATCACGTGCGCGAGCTGGTCGATCGCCGCGACGAGGATCTTGCCGCGCTCGCCGAGGGCGGCAAGCGCCACGCCGAAGAACATCGAGAACACGACGATCTGCAGGATTTCGTTGTTCGCCATCGCCTCGGCGATCGACTTCGGCACCATGTGACCGACGAAATCCTTCAGCGTGAACTTGGACGTCGCGAGATGCGCGGACGCACCGATGTCCGGCAGCGGCAGGCCGAGGTTCTCGCCGGGCCGCAGCAGGTTCGCCATCAGCAGGCCGAGCAACAGCGAGATCAGCGACGCAGTGACGAACCAGCCGAGTGCCTTCACGAACACGCGCCCGACCGACGACGCATCGCCCATGTGCGCAATGCCGACGACCAGCGTCGAAAACACGAGCGGGCCGATCACCATCTTGATCAGCCGCAGGAACACGTCGGACACGAGCGAGATGTAGCCGGCGACTTCCGTGGCCGCCTGCTTGTCGGGAAGCTGCGTGTAGATCAGGTAGCCGACCAGGATGCCGGCTGCCATCGCGAGCAGGATCCAGCCTGCCGCGGACATTCGTTTGTTCATGACGGAATTCGCCGGGTGGCGATGGAGTTGACGGAAGGAAGGCGCGCGTGCCGCTCAGGCTGGCGGATGCCCGCTGACGGACGCGCTTGCCGCCGCACCGGCATTCGCGGCAACGCGAACGCCGGCGGCAGCGATTCGACTTGAAACGATCGCGTCAGTAGCCGATCGCCGAGCCGGCCGGGCGGCGCGGGTCGTTGTAGCCGTAGATGAAGCCGACACGCACGTTGCCGGACACCGACGAATCGTTCCCGGAACTCTGGCGGCTCGCCGCTTCGGTGCCCGGCAGGCCGACCATGATCAGCTCGGCGGCGCCCCACGGCGTCTGCTCGACCATCTTGTAGCCCATGTTGCGCAGGATCGCGAGCGTGTCGGGCGACAGGCCGTAGGTTTCGTAATAGACCGCGTCGGGCAGCCACTGATGATGGATGCGCGGCGCGGCCACCGCGTCCTGCGGCGTCATCCCGTAGTCGATCACGTTCAGCACGGTCTGCAGCGTGATCGTGATGATGCGCGAGCCGCCCGGCGAGCCAACCACCATGAACACCTTGCCGTCCTTCTTCACGATGGTCGGCGCCATCGACGAGAGCGGACGCTTGCCCGGCGCGATCGAGTTGCGCGTGCCCTGCACGAGGCCGAACAGGTTCTGCGCGCCGACCTTCACGGTGAAGTCGTCCATCTCGTCATTCAGGAAGAAGCCCGTGCCCGGCGCGATGACCACCGCACCGAAGCGGCCGTTGACCGTATAGGTCGTCGACACCGCATTGCCGTCGTGGTCGACGATCGAGTAATGCGTCGTTTCCGGCTTCTCGTGCACGCCGACACCGGGCTGCACGTCGATCGACGGCGTCGCCGTGTCGGCATGGATGCTCTTGCGGATCTGCGCCGCGTATTCCTTGCTCGTCAGCTTCGCGACCGGGTTGTCGATGAAGTCCGGATCGCCGAGCAGCGTGTTGCGGTCTTCGTACGCATGGCGCATCGCTTCGGTCATGTAGTGGACCGCCGCGGCCGAGTGATAGCCGAGCTTGCGCAGGTCATACCCTTCGAGGATGTTCAGCGTCTCGCACATCGTCACGCCGCCCGAGCTCGGCGGCGGCGCCGACACGAACTCGTAGCCGCGGTACGTGCACGTCAGCGGCGCCATGTCCTGCGCGCGATAGGACGCGAAATCGGCCGCCGTGATCACGCCGCCGCCGCGCTTGGCCGCCGCTTCCACGATCTTCGGGATCTCGCCGTGATAGAACGCGTCGGGCCCCTGCTCCGCGATGCGCTCGAGCGTGCGGGCCAGATCCTTCTGCACCAGGCGGTCGCCCGGCTGCAGCGCCGTGCCGTCCGGGCGCAGGAAGATGCGCGCGGCTTCCGGGTCCTTCCTGAAGCGCTCGACCGTCGTGTCGAGGATGTCGGTATCGCCGCGCGTCAGCACGAAGCCGTCGCGTGCGAGCCGGATCGCCGGCGCCATCACCTGCTGGCGCGTCAGCTTCCCGTACTTGCGCTGCGCGAGATCGAGGCCGGCCACCGTGCCCGGCACGCCGACCGCGCGATAGCCGTACAGGCTCTGGTCCGGAATCACGTTGCCCGCCGCATCGAGATACATGTTCGCGGACGACGCGGCCGGCGCGGTCTCGCGGAAATTGATGAAGCGGTCGCGACCGTCGGCCAGGTGGATCGTCATGAAACCGCCGCCGCCGATGTTGCCGCAGCACGAATTGGTCACGGCTTGCGCATAGCCGACGGCCACTGCCGCGTCCACCGCATTGCCGCCTGCCTTCAGGATGTCGACGCCGATCTGCGACGCGAAATGCTGCGACGACACCACCATGCCGTTCTTCGCTTCGACCGCCGGGTCCGACGCGGCGAACGCGCACACGCTCATCGCCGACAACAGGGTGAGTACTACGAGCCGCCTCATGACGGAATCCTCCAGACGAATAAACCGGGCCATGCCGGGATGCGTCGACGCGCGACTGGTTGTCGACGCTGCCGATTCGACATGTAATAAACAATACATTTCAGCGAGGCCGCGATCATATCATTCGCTTTTTTGTACCAAAACCTAGGGTAACCACTGAATTTAAAGCGAATCGTCCGGGACGGATCGGATGGCGTATGTTTGATTTATTACACACATGAACATGTCGTCTGACCGGGTGATGCGTCCCTCTAATTTGGAACCGCACGCAGCCTGCCGCACGTCGATCGGCTAACATGCGTGCAGTTGCCGGCAGACGCCCGTCTGCCGTTTCATTGGGTCATTCAATTCAGATAGAGAGCCGGAGTGCCGATGGGGACGAGCATCAGGGCGTTGCTGTTATCCCAGATGGATAGCTTCACGCCGTCGGAACAGAAGGTCGCGCAGGCGTTGCTGGATCGCTATCCCAGTCTGGGGCTGGGCCCCATCGCGCAGGTTGCGAAGCAGGCGGAAGTCAGCGATCCGACCGTGTTCCGCTTCGTCGTCCGGATCGGTTTTCCGAACTACTCGTCGTTCCAGCAGGCGCTGCACGACGAGATCGACACCGCGATGAATTCGCCGCTCGCGCGGATGGATGCGTTCCACTCGGAAACGGGCATGCGCGATAGTCACGCGGCGATTTTCCAGCGGCTGTCCGAATCGCTCGCGACGACGATCGACGGGCTCGACGCGGCCGCGTTCGACGCAGCCGTGGCGGTGCTGGCCGATCCGGACGTGCGCGTCTTCTGCGGCGGCGGGCGCTATACGGCGCCGCTCGCGTCGCTGTTCTCGTTCATGCTCGCCTATACGCGGCCGCACGTGCAGTACGTCGAGCCGAACGTGAATCTCGCGTCCGTCGCGCTGGCCGACATGGGACGCACCGACGTGCTCGTGATCTTCGATTTTCGCCGTTACCAGAAGGACAGCATCCGCTTCGCGCAGGCCGCGCACCAGCTCGGCGCGCGCATCCTGCTGATCACCGACGAATGGCGCTCGCCGATCGGCGAGTTCGCGGAGATCGTGCTGCGCATCCAGGGCCGCCCTTTCGCGATGCTGCAGACCAACGTGCCCGCGCTGGCGCTCGCCGAAGCGCTGGTGATCGGCGTGACGAACCGGCTGCCGGAACTGGCGCGGCAGCGGATGGAGAAGATCGAGCAGCTCAATGCGGGCGGGATCGAGTGGGACGTGAGTCGGCGGGATTTGCCGGAGTGATGGCGTGTCGCCATCCACCGGCAGGCATCAGCTCTCGACATCCTCCAGACTGAACACTTCCGTCTTGTCGTTGTACGAAAAGACCTCCCCGTACCGCCCCCAGTCGATCACCGCATCGAGCGTTTCCTCCGCCGCCTCGTCGGACAGAAAATCCTCCAGCTCCTGCTCGAAGCGCACGCGCGGCGCGCGATGGCCCGGACGCTCGTTCAGCACCTTCCTGATCCGCGCGGCAAGCGGCACGTGCTTCAACAGGTGATCGGCAAA